>JBDTFK010000057.1:0-3054 GCA_039937995.1 Vulcanimicrobiaceae bacterium
AATGAGGGATGAAACCGCGCACGACGTCGTGCCAATTCGGGCGAGCAAGGAACGCCGCCACAATGTAGGCAACGAACGCGAGCGGCAAAACGATCAGCACGCGCCGAATTTTTTCCATCGTCCCCAACGCCAGTAGGAATCCGACGGCGAGTGAAACCGGTACGAGAAACCAGCGGAAATCCAAACCGGTAAGTAAATTCAGCGCTGCCCCACCCGCAACGAGATCGGCCGCATAGGTGATGATGTTCACGGACATGATGCACACCAACGAAAAGCCGCCGACATAGATCCCGTACCGCCGGCGAATCGACGATTGAAGGCCCTCGCGCGCTACGGCGGCAACCCGCGTACCGATCGCCTGAACGACCGCCATCATCGGAACGATAACGAGCAACAACCACTCGAAACCATAAACGAACGAGGCGCCGGCAATCGCCAGCGTCGCGACCGTCGTTGGGTCGTTGTCCGCCGCGGCAGAAACCACGCCGGAAATAAACGACGCTTTCGAAGCCTCGGTCGCGGTCTTTTGCGATCCCATTAGGTGCGGTCTTTGCCCGTTCGATGCGCCATTCCGGCTTTTCATTAGACGAGACTTAGGAAAACGTAAAACTTTAATAGATGCCTAACGGCACGGGCTTCGCGTTGAGGTATATGAATACGGGAGACTAGAACGCATATGTACTCGATCGAATCGCATCAACGGACCATTCTCGCTGTGTTCGCCGCTATGGTGATCTTTGCGGCCGGGGCGCAACCGGCGCTCTCACGCACGCAGCCCGCCTATCGGTATATGATCGGTGCCGGCTTCGTTTCGGCGATTGCCAAAGACCCCGCTGCGAGCGCGGCGCTCGACGGGACGCATCCGTTTATCAACATACAGACAATAAAATCGGCACCCGGCCAAGCCGCGGCCTTCCCGGCTCGACCGCCGGATGTCCCGGCTTCTTGGCAGCCCGTTTACGTGTATCGTTGGGCGAGCGAGGTGCAGATGGAAGCCGATATGCCGCGGGTACCGAGTTGGATTACGGTCTGTATGTACGACAATGAAGACGCTCATCAGACGCCCATGACGCCCGATGCGGAAATAGCGGATCCGGCTTCGTACTATCCCAAAGCGGCGCAGGTTTGTCACAAAGCCGGGAAACTGTTCATCCCGTCTTCCGGCATACGGCAGTTCCGGCATCAAAACCAATCGCAAAATGACGCGGTTTACGGTTCGGCGACACAGTGGGACGGCTATTCGATGCAAACGCAACAGGGCGAAAGCGACCTCTCTCGATTCCGCACAAACGTCGATAGCTTCCAACGGCACGTTCTCGCGGTGAATCCGAACGCCAAAATTTTCATCGTCGGCGTGGGCGACTTTGCGGGAGGGCAGCTCCAATCGCCTGCCGCGATCGAAGCGGCGATAAAGTCGCTTCCACCGGGGATGGCGTTTTGGATGAACTTCGGACCGCACGCAGGGCGCGGCTGCAAAGATTGTCCGATCCCCGCACGCCCCGATCTATTGGTTCAGGTGATCAAGGACCTCGCAACTAAATCATAGAGCGCGTGCCTATCGTTGCGGCACGATAGCAAGTCCGCTTGGACCGCTCAGGTTTCGGAATGAACCGGGGGGTAGGTTCCGCCACGAGCCCTTGTCGCGATAGGCACCCACGGTGCTGCTGCCCGAATTGACGACGTAGAGCGTATCGTTACGCGGATCGAAGGCGATGGCAACGGGGCCATCCAACTGCGGAAAACCACCGGAAAGGAAGAACTCGTTCCCAAGGGTGTCGTACGCCGTAACGGTGTTGTTGCCGAAGTTGTCGATATAAATCAGTGCGTTGTGCGTGTTATAAACGATTGCCGCCGGTCCGTCCAAGTCTCGCATTTCCGTGGGAATTGACTGCGGTCTCCCCAATGCGTCGTACGCCGTCACCGTGTTATTCTTCTCGTTCGTGACGTACAGAAGGCCGTTGGTTCCTGAATGTTCGTCGTACATTATGCCCGATGGCCCGTAGACGTTCGGAAACCCACCCGCATTGGCACGGAGTTGATTTCCTTGCTCGTCGTACTCCGTTACCTTTCCCATGTTGACGCCCGTGTTTGCAACGTAGAGGACGTGGTTTTGGGAGTCGTACGCAATGCCGGTCGGCCCGTGGATTTCGGGAAATGTGCCGGGAAGCTTCGCAAGATTGCCGTTCTGGTCGTACGCCGTCACGGTGTTGTTTTTATTCGTAACGTAGAGCAAGCCATCGTGTCCATCGTACGCGATCGCCGTCGGCCCGGCGAGTTGCGCGAAGCCGGCCGGAAGCGCAATCTGGTTGCCGAGCTCATCGTACGCGGTGACCGTATTGTTCGTTCGATTCGTAACGTAGATATGCGAGGGGAGCGTAGCACTCAGCGGCAACGCGGCGGAGGTAGCTCGCGAAGGCGTTCGCGCCGTTGCAATCCCGGGAACCGGCGATGACTGGCCTATGCTCGTACATGCGCCCAGTGCGATCGCGACGGCGAGGACACAGGCTATGCGCAGGAAGAGAACCATGGATGGGCCTTTCTCGGCTACCGGCAATACCGACAATACCGAGGAGCGCTGCGTCGCGGGACCGGGCGCTTGCAAACGCAGCGCTCGGCGCCGTACGTGGATTATAGCCGGGCACTCGCTACCTTGCGTGGGCCGATTAACCCAATGATGCGTTAATCTGCTTAAATATGTTGCAGCAAATGCGGGGTAAACGCCGGCCGGCTATTGCTTCGTCGTCGTGCAGGTCCAGGCGTTTGTGATGGTTACGATCGGACCCTTGCGTGCCGCGGGTACGGGATTCACGCCGTGCGGCGTAAAGGCGTACAACCCGCCGTCGCCGGCGCCGATGTAGACAGCTCCGTCGACGATCGCAGGTGTCGTAGACAGACCGGCCTTCGTTTGCGTCACCCAGAGAAGTAGCGGCGTCGTGTCGTTCATTCGAAGCATGCCGACCATTCCGCCGCTGGTCTCCACGAACGTGTTTCCGAGCACGCCCGCGACGCCCACCACCGCCGCGTGGTTGAAGTTCGCACCATCAAACCTGTAGA
>JBDTFK010000058.1:0-4819 GCA_039937995.1 Vulcanimicrobiaceae bacterium
AAATGAGCCGAGGTCAAAGCGTTCGGCAACTCTCGCGCCAACTACGCGTTCGTAGTAGGGTACGACGTCCTCACCGGCCGCCGCGATCAGAGCGCGGCGCGCTCCGCGATCGCGCATCGAAACCAACGCTGCGATTAGCAGCGACGCGCCGATCCCGTTGCCGCGAAAGCGGGGGTCCACGCCGAACGGGCCAAAAACACACACGTCATCGTGCGTCGCGACACCGCGCAACCACGCATAGCGCATCTCCGCCGGATCGAAGGTGGCAAATGCGACGGGGGCGCCGTCATTCGATACGACGATATTGCGCCCGTTCTTCGCCTCGCTGCTCCACGCGCCGCCGAACGCATCGTCGATCCACGCAAGCGTGCGGTCCGCGGCGCCCCTCCCTTCGCTCAGGGCATATCCGGCGCGTTCGATTCGTTCGCGCGCGGCGGCTCCGGCCGACGCATCGAAACGCTCGTCGAGATCGACGAGCATATTCGTCATCTCGCCCACGTTTTATTCGAAGAGGGCGAGCATGGCGGCCACGCAATCGTCGAGAAATGCTTCGTCTTCGCGGGTTAATTCCGAACCGACTTCCACATCGAGCGTTCCCATGAGCGCACCGCTTTCGGCGCCGAGAATCGGCATGCTGAGACGCGCTCCTGTCGGTCCCTGCCCGGCCTCGCCGAGTAAGAGGGCATCGTCGTTTTCGTTGACGTCGTAAATGCCGACCCAACGGTATCGACGCCGGTCGCGGACGATCTGCGCGACGTGCGCCGCGCGCTGCTCGCGTGTTGTATCGACCGCGCTCGCCGCCGCGGCAATACCCTTGAGGAGTGGATCGTTCACGACCTCGCCTCGTGAATAAGGACCTGCGGTTCTTGCTCTGTGCGGGCTTCGATCCAACCGATAACCTTTGCGCCGGGAGTCGCCTGAGCGGCTTTCTGGGCGTCGGCGAGCGGGACGACGAGCGTGTAGCCGATACCCATGTTAAAGGTGCGATATTTTTCTGCGTGCTCCAAATTGCCGCGGCGGACGAGTTCTTGCATGATTGCCGGAACGCTCCACCGCGCTTGCTCGAAGACGGCTTTCACGCCGGCCGGCAGCGTCCGGGGCACGTTTTCAAGCAAACCACCGCCGGTAATGTGCGACATCGTCTTGACGTGAGCGACTCTTTGGATCGCGCGCACGGCTTTGTAGTACGAAGGATGTTCGGCCAGCAAGGCGTCGGCAAATGTCGCGCCGTCAAACGGTTTCAACCACTCTTCGCTTTCGATCAGCGCGCGCGCCAGCGAATACCCGTTGGTGTGCAGCCCTACCGCGGGTAACCCGAGGATCGCGTCGCCGGGTTCGAGCGTTTCCGGTTTGGGAAGCTCGTTCACATCGACGATTCCGACAATCGTGCCCGCGAGATCGAAATGCCCGGGTGCATAAAGGCCGGGCATCTCCGCGGTTTCGCCGCCGAGCAACGCACAATCGTGCGCCCTGCATGCCTGCGCGCATCCCAGCACCACGGCGGAGGCAACCTGCGGATCCAATTTGCCCGTCGCGAAATAATCCAAAAAAAACATCGGTGTCGCATTAACGACGAGGATGTCGTTCACGCAATGATTGACCAGATCGCGGCCGACCCCGTCGTACCGTTGCAGCTCCGCCGCAATCAGGATTTTCGTGCCGACACCGTCCGCCGATGCCACTAGTGCCCGGTCGCCGCCGCCCGGCAGGCGGAAGACGCCGCCGAAGCCGCCGATGGCATCCATTTGCCCGGGATGGCGCCAGGCGCCGAGTACGTCTCTGTACCGGGCGACGGCCTCATTTCCAGCCTCGATATCGACGCCGGCGCGCGCGTACGCGTCTTTCGTGCGACTTTCGTCGCTCACTGAGTCACCTCGCAGGGTCGTTGCGTCGCGCCGCACGAACAAAGTCTACGTTTCATCGCCATCTCAGGCGTAATAGTTCACCACGTGAAAGGTTGACCATGCAAGTCCGTATCGCTCAAGATGCGCCGGCCGCAGTACGCACGGGAGCGCTCGTCGTCCCGCTCTTCTCCGACGGAGAGCTCACCGGCGCAACAAAGGCCGCCGATGAAGCACTCGGCGGCGCGCTCGCCGATGTCGTGAAATCCGGAGAAATAAAGGGCAAACCGTACGAGCTCGCGCTTCTGCACGCCAAAGACCGCCCGTTTCACCGTTTGCTCGCTGTCGGTTTGGGCGAGTCGGCGAAATTCGAACCGCAAATGCTGGCGCGTTATGCCGGCGCTGCATTGCGCTATCTCGGTCGCCGCAACATCGCGGACATCGCGATCGCGTTTCCGCCACAGGCAAAAGGCAACGAAACCGCGTGCGCCGCCTTCGTTGCGGAAGGCTCGATCGGCGGCTCGTTCGATACCACGATCTATCAGGACAAACCGGAGAAACGCCTCGCGGTGGAAACGGTCACGTTGCTCGGCGCGGGTTTGGATGCCGCGGTTATCGCACGCGGTCTCGACCGCGGTACGATCGTGGGCGAGGCCGTGAACTTCGCGCGTCGCCTCGCCGTAACGCCGGCGAACGACATGACGCCGTCAATTCTGGCAGACGAAGCGACGAAAGCATGCAAAGACAGCGGCATCGAGATCGAAGTCTTCGACGAAGCCCGAGCGCGCAAAGAGCAGATGGGCTCGTTTCTCTCCGTCGCTCAAGGCAGCGTGCAACCGCCGAAGTTCATCGTCATGCGTTACAACGGCGACCCGTCCAGCAAAGAGCTTCTCGCTTTGGTCGGAAAGGGCATCACGTTCGATTCGGGCGGTATCTCGCTCAAACCCCCGGAGCGCATGGAAGAGATGAAGTACGACATGTCGGGCGGCGCGGGCGTCATTGCCGCAATGTCGGCAATCGGAAAACTCAAACCGAAGATCAACGTCGTCGGTTTGGTTCCTGCGACGGAAAATATGCCCGGCGGCAAAGCGACCAAACCCGGTGATATCGTCAAAGCGATGAACGGCAAGACGATTGAAATCATTAACACCGACGCCGAGGGACGCTTGATCCTCGCCGATGCGTTATGTTACGCGAACAAACTCGGGGCAACGAAGATCATCGATACCGCCACGCTCACCGGCGCGTGCGTCGTCGCGCTCGGTCACGCCGCGGGCGCAGCGGTTTCCAACGACGACGAGTTTACCGCCGCATTTTTGGCCGCCGCGAAAAACACGGGAGAACGGTATTGGCAGATGCCGATGTACGACGACTACGTAAATGCCGTTAAGAGCGACATCGCCGACCTAAAAAACACCGGCGGCCGCGCGGCCGGAACGCTCACCGCGAGTGCGTTTCTCAAGGCGTTCGTCGACGACACGCCGTGGATTCACTTGGATATTGCCGGCACGGCGTATCTGGAGCACGAGTCGGCATGGCAAGCAAAAGGCCCGACCGGCACGCCCGTGCGCGCGCTCGTGTCCTACGTGGAAACGCTTGCCGGCGCTCCTGTCGTTCACGCGAACGGCCACGGACTCGTAAACGCTTAGGATATTCCAGGATGCAGCCCAGTCGTTCAAACCAAAAAGGGCCCGGAAAACTCCGGGCCCTTTTTGCGCAGCGCGAGTTCGTTGCGTATTTCGCCGGAAGGCAAACCGGCTGGATGGCAAGCGCGATTGAAGACGTCGCGATCGGCTGGCAAGTCTTTTCGATCCGGCACCAGCCGCTCGACCTTGGAATCGTCGGGTTGATTCTTTTCTTACCGCAGCTCTTGCTCGCGCTACCGGCCGGTATAATCGCCGACCGTCTCGACCGGCGCACCGTCTGCGTAGCGGTCGCGTTGACGAATACGATCGGCTCGGCGCTGATGATCGGATTGATTTATCGCCACACCGCAACGCTACCACCTTACTATATTGCAATCGCATTCATCGGCATCTCGTACGCGGTCGGCGCGCCCGCGCAGCGCGCGATACTGGCCTCGATCGTGAGCGGCGAATCGTTCGTCCGGGCCTCCGCGTTTACTTCATCTATCGCGCAACTCGTCGCGATTTGCGGACCTGCGCTCGCGGGAGTCCTTATTGCAATCGCAACGCCGCTGGCCTTTTGCGCCGCCGTACTCTTGCAAATCGTCTCCGCTTGCGGCTTCTTCTTACTTTCGCCACAACCGCCGCCTGCACCGGATGAAAGCGAGCCGTCGCTCTGGCGCGGCGCCCTCGAAGGCGTTCGGTATATCTTCGATCGTAAGGTGATTCTCGGCGCGATTTCGCTCGATCTCTTCGCCGTGCTCTTCGGTGGCGCAACGGCGCTCTTGCCCGCCTTCGCGACGCAGATTTTGCATGTCGGCCCGACGGGTTACGGACTGCTACGTGCGGCACCCGGTTTAGGTGCGGCAATCGTGGCGGCATTCATTGTAGGACGATCGATCGAACGGCGAGCGGGACCACTACTCTTCTCGTGCGTAGCAGGATTCGGAGCGTTCACGATTGTCTTTGGAATCTCGAGGAACGTTTGGGTCTCGGCAATCGCGCTCGCGATGACCGGCGCGTTCGATATGGTGAGCATGGTCATTCGGAGCGCGCTCGTTCAACTGCGCACGCCCAACGCCATGCGCGGCCGCGTCAATGCGGTCGAAAGCGTCTTCATCGGCGCATCGAACGAACTTGGCGCGTTTGAATCCGGCACCCTCGCCTCATTCGCGGGAACGCAAGCCTCGGTCGTCCTCGGTGGTTGCGCCACGCTCGCCGTCATCGCGCTGTGGGCAATACTTTTCCCGTCGTTGCGTTCGTTCGACCGCCTGGAAGAGTGACGCGTAGCGCAAAACTTTGTAGGGATTGGGCTCGTCGAAGGGTGCGCGGCGTCTTTTGGGTTTGTTGCTC
>JBDTFK010000059.1:0-6080 GCA_039937995.1 Vulcanimicrobiaceae bacterium
CGGTGACACGTTCGTGACCTGGCCACCCCTATGACGGAAGCCGTAGCTCGAGAGCGGGTGCCAAGGAAGTGCAATGTCGGGCAGCGTGGTTGCGAGCGACCACGCCGTAATAACGGCGACGATGACCGCCCGAATAGTCCGCCGCAAACGCAAGGTTCCATCGTCGGCGGCGGCTGCGCCCACACTCATATGCGAAGAGTTGCGAAGCGGCAATCGCGGCAGTTCTCTCGCATCGCAGCTGAGTCCAACGAGGCGGGACTGAAATCCTGTACTCCCCGAAGGCGCTCCTCCTCCGGAAGGCACGGCACGGCTTCAGTCTTGAAGTACGCACGGCGACACACAGATGCTAAATATCAGGGAGCACGACATGCGGATTGCGATCTATGCACTTGTTTTGACCATCGCGAGCGGCTCGGTCGCCGCTGCTGCGACAAGCAGCGCGATAGCGACGGTATACCAATTCGTGACCGGCCTTAACAACGGCGAAACGAAAGCTGCGCTGGCCGCTTGCGCCACCCCGTCGTCGATCGTTGACGACTTTCCGCCGCACGAGTGGCAGGGCCCCACGGCCTGCGCGGACTGGGCCCGTGACTTCGGCGCGAACAACACAAAGCACGGGATAACCGGCGGGATCGTCACCCTGGCAAAACCGTGGCATGTCGACGTTAGCGGTGACCGCGCCTACGTCGTCGTGCCTGCGACCTACACGTACAACGTGCATGGAAAGCCCGTCACGGAGTCCGGTTCCATCCTCACGGTAGCCTTGCGAAAGATTTCGGACACGTGGAAAATAACGGGCTGGGCGTGGGCAAAACGCTAGACGCAAACGAAGGTGATCGTCTCCACGCGCTCGGTTATCGTCAAGAACTCTCGCGCGTACTTTCACTCTTCGATAACTTCTCGGTGGCCTTTAGCTACCTGAGCCCAATGGTCGGCATCTATTCGCTCTATACGCTCGGCATCGGCACCGGCGGGCCGCGCTATATTTGGACGATTCCGGTCGTGGTCGCGTGCATGATGCTTGTCGCATCGGTTTTCGGCGAACTCTCCAGCGAGTATCCGCTCTCCGGCGCGCTTTACCAGTACGGCAAATATAACGTCGGACCGCGCTACGGGTGGTTTGTCGGCTGGATCTACGGTTTCGCGCTTCTCGCAACGGTGGCTTCGGTCGACTCAGGTGCCGTCGGCTACGTTGCGTCCTTGTCGAACATCGTATTCAAAACCCACCTAAGTCCGGCCGCTAGCCCGACCATATTCGCCATTACCGGCGCCATCATCGTTCTCTCGGCAATTTTGAATTCCGTCGGCGCCAAAATCATGGGTTACGTCGCTCGCTTCGGCGTGTACGTAGAAACCATCGGAACGTTCGGCGTGTTCTCCGCACTTGCGATTCACGGCTTTCATCAGGGGTTCGGCTTTACGTTCTCCTCGGCAAACGTCGAGTTTCTCAAGAGCAATCCGCTCGGCCTGGACTTCGGCGGCCACTGGTGGACCGGCGCGGCGCTTGTCGCCGTACTCGCCAACGTCTATATCTTCTTCGGCTTCGAATCCGCGGGCGACATTTCGGAAGAAACCGTCGACGCCGCGCGACAGGTTCCCAAAGCTATGCGCAATGCGCTGCTTTACGGCGGCATCGCATCGTTCGTTTTGGTGCTCGGGCTGCTTCTCGCTACGCCGGAAAGCGGCATCGGCGGCGTCGTTTCCGGTGGAATCAATAGCATCCTCGCAGCGCTGCCGAATTGGCTTCAAGACTTCTTCCTCGTTATGGTCATCATTGCGTTCTTCAGTTGCGGCACGGCCGTACAGGGTGCCGGGGCTCGCGTAGCGTTTGCGCTTGCTCGCGACGGCGCGTTGCCGTTCAGTGACAAGATCAAGAAAATTTCGCCTCGCCACCGCACGCCTGCCAATGCAATCCTCGTAGGAACGATCGTTCCGTTTCTCTTCTTGCTGCTGGTACTCGTGAACCCGAGCAAGCCGGTTCACATCTTGTGGTTCGACTATCCGGCGAACGTTAACGCGCTCTACGCACTCGTTTCTTTTGCGACGTCGGGTATCTACCTCGCGTTTTTTCTGACCGTCTTCGGCGCGATCGTCGCGCGATCTCGCGGTTGGAAACCAAGCGGCGTTTTCACCCTCGGTAAGTGGGGCATTCCGGTCAGCGTCGGCGCTGCTCTCTACTTGCTCCTGATGCTGCTGAACATCGTTTGGCCGAGTTCGCTCACCGGCGGCCGTGCCGCTTTCAACTACGGCTGGGTAACGCTGCTGGTAATGGCCGTCATCGTCACGATCGGCGCCGTCTACGAATCTACGGCCCGCCCCGATCGAAACGTGCGGCAACATCGCATCGAGCACTCCTAGTGTGAAATGCGGTTTCGGGATACTAGCCGGCCACCGGCACCCGTACTATAGTGGCATGATTCGAAACACCATGCTCGCCGTTCTGACCGCGCTCTTTTTCGGGTTCAGCGACGCAGGCGCACATGCGCAGAGCACCGCGCCGATGCTGAGTACGCCGGCACAGTTCGACCTGAGCGCGTTCAAATGCCACGACCTCTTGGATGCAAGCCTTACGAACCGCGGCTATGCAATCATGCTATTTTGGGGCTACGAGGCGGGCAAAGCCGGGGATACAAAGTTCGTGACGGCCGGCCTTCGCTCGCAATCGCAAAAACTGACCGATTATTGCGCCGAACACCCGCAGATGCTGGTCTTCGACGCAATCAAACACGTTAAGCCGAAATAGTCGCAACCGGCGCTATCGCCCGCTAGTCCTTGTGCGCGGTCGCGTCTCCTTCCCTCGACTTGAAACCGATCCGCTTGTGCGAGCTATCGCAAAACGGTTTGTTGTTGGATGCGCCGCACCGGCAGAAATAGAGCGCGCCCGCTTCGTCGGCCTCGCCGGCCGTCGAGATTGCGTGGCCGCTTGGCCAAAGAAGCTCGATATTTCCGGTAACCATGTAGGGACCGTCGATCGTAGGGACGACCCGAATCGTGTCTGCCATTGTGTCTCCAATGCTGCGTGAATGTTATAAGTATACCCGCAAATGACCGGTTCGCCACGTTTCCGTCTCACTCGGGGCGCTAACGCTCAACGATTAATTCCGTTGGAGTGCTTGCGCGCCCGTCGGGCAGAACGCACATCGCCGAAATGTCGTGCCGGTCTCCCGGCGCAAGGGAAAGATGCCAGGCTTGCAGGTACACCGGAGATTTCGCGTTCGGTGGAGATCCGTCGGTCGTGTAGTGAATCGCGCAATCCGGAACCGGTTCGCGAATCGATACGGTGACGCCGTCTCCGGCCGCGAGTACGGATGTCGTTCGCATCGACGGCGCGACATTGTCGAACTGTTCCACGGTTGCCCCGGCGAGCGAAAACTCGGGATTGGGTATGCGAAAAGTGAAGTTGTGCCGCGTCATCCACGCATATTGGGGAACCATTCGATCTTCGAACGACGCCCAATTCCGCGTTTCCGGCTGCGACCACGCGATTTCGCTTAGGGCTTGCTCGCGAGGCAAGAGCATATAGAACAGATACGACGGGTCGGCGATATATTCGCTCCAGACGTTGCCCTGAACCCCAATGATATGCCGCGCTGCCGCCGCTTGTAGCTGTGCTGGGACGACGCGATACGCGTACACATCTTGAAGCCGCGAGAGACCGCCGATTGCGTCCGGTTCGTCATTTTGATCGCCTTGATAGGCGTCGAAATAGAGCGGTCCGTCCGGCGTCATCACGACATCGTTGCCGCGATTTGCGCCTTTGATGCCTCCGGCTTCCCCGCGCCACGACATAACGGTCGCCGTTTTGGTAACGCCGCCGTCGAGGATTTCGTCCCACCCGATCATGCGCCGTCCGTATCGCGCGAGTATACGCTCGATGCGACGGTCGAAATAGCCTTGCACGGCGTCGTACGTTTTGAGGTGTTCGCGCACCATCAGTCGGTGAACGTAAACACTGTGCTCCCATTCGTCTTTGGGAACTTCATCGCCGCCCACGTGAACGTACCGGCCGGGAAAGAGCTCGACGACTTCAGCGAGCACGTTGCTTAAAAATCGAAATGACGCTTCGGTCGGACAATAGATTTCATGGCTGACACCCCAGGTTTCGCGCACCTCCACACGCGGCGAGCCGCAGGCGAGCCACGGGTACGCGGCAACGGAGGCCTCGGCGTGTCCCGGCATCTCGATCTCCGGCACGATCGTCACGTGCCGCATGCGAGCGTATGCGACAACGTCGCGAACTTGCGCCTGCGTGTAGTAACCGCAGTAGCGCTTTCCGTCGAACTCCGTCGCATCGTGATCGATCATCGTCTGCGCGCGGCACGATCCGACGGCGGTGAGGCGCGGGTAGCGCCGGATTGCAATGCGCCAACCTTGATCGTCGGTGAGATGCCAGTGAAACGTATTGAGCTTATAGTGTGCGGCGATATCGATATAACGCTTTACGACCGGCACGGAAAAGAAATGGCGGCTTACGTCGAGATGAATTCCCCGCCAAGCAAAACGCGGCGCGTCGTCGATTACCAGAAACGGAACGAGAGTTCCGCGGGTGTCGACGATCTGTTCGAACGTCTGCAAACCGTAGAACAACCCGCCGCCGGTCGCCGCCTGAATCAGCACGCCCTCCGCATTCACGCGTAGCCGGTATCCTTCGGGCTCGATCCCGGCGCCGCGAACGATCGCGAAGGTAAGATTGCCGCCCGACGCCGCGATACGCGCATCCCCTCCGCGCTCGCGCGCGTAGGAAAGCGCAAATGCCGCCGCCTCGCGTTCGGCGTTCGTGTTCGCGACGAGCGTCCAGGTGTGCGGCAGCGAGTACGTACCGTCCAACACGGAAACCGAGCGCGGCATCGGTATCAAACCGAGCTCATCGGGCGACGGCGTCGCCGCGCTTGCGCATAAAGTGGTCAATGCCGTCAACAGGAGCGCAAACGTGCAACGTCGACTTTTCATACGAACTCATCCGGGGAGATCGATGAACAAACCTCCATTAGGTGCGGCGTTCGAACGCGAGATTCGCGAACAACCCGACGTTTGGGCCCGGCTCGCCGATTCGGACAAAGCGGTTCAACTTGCCGAAGCCCTCGACGGCGACGTCGTTTTGGTCGGCAGCGGAAGCTCCCTATTCGCCGCGCAACTCGGCGCGCTCGCGCTGCGCCGGCGCTCGATCCGCGCCGAAGCGGTGGCTTCAACCGAAGCCGGGCTCGACCACTGCGCGTACGAGCGCCGCATCGTCATCGCGATATCTCAAAGCGGGCGATCTACCGACGTGCTCAAGGCGGTCGACGTGTTGCGCCCCTCTCGCCTCATCGCGCTCACCAACACCGCCGACTCGCCGCTCGGCGATCGCGCCGACCTCACAATCGATATCGAAGCCGGCCGTGAAACCGCCGTTCCGGCAACAAAAAGCGTCACCGCCACGATTGCTATTCTCCTGTGGGCTGCGTCGTTGCTCGGAGACGACGGCAAACGAGACCCTTCCGCGTTGCTCATTACGGCGCGCACCGTCCGCAAGTGGCTCAATGAAACCGCCGCCGCGGAACTCTCCGAACCGGCGCAGCGGATCGCATTGCGCCGTCACGTGATCCTGTTGGGCTCGGACTACGGTCTTCCCATCGCAAACGAAGTCGCGTTGAAAATCAAAGAAGCCGCCTACATGCACGCGGAGGGGTTTTCCGCGGGGGAGTTCCGCCATGGCAGCATCGCTATGGTCGACGCCTCATACGCGGTCGTCGGGATCGTCGATAGTGACGCCCTTCCGGCGATGCAAAAATCCTTACGCGACCTGCAGGCCACGGAAGCGCTCCGCTACACCATCGGGCGTGGGAACATCGACGATATCCCGAGCCTTGGTCCAACGGTTGAAGACCCGTACAACACGCTTGCATGGCTAGTTACGGCGCAAATGCTCGCGCTGCAAATCGCGCGCATCGCGCATATCGACAGCGACAGCCCGCGCGGCTTGACCAAAGCGCTGACCGGCGGGTGAGCGCCCCGCAAACCGTCCTCGAAGGCGACCGGCGGCTTATTCGCGGGGTCGGATTGCGCGGCGCAATCTCGATCAACATCATCTCGATGATCGG
>JBDTFK010000060.1:0-2739 GCA_039937995.1 Vulcanimicrobiaceae bacterium
GGGTTCATACCGACAGTTATGTTGCCGCAGGTGACAAACAGACACGTCCGAGGATTGCGAACTCGGGGAACGCTTGGTTCGAGTGTGGCAATGCTCGTGATGCTCGGCGGCGTTGGGATCGCTTCGATCCTTTTCTTCGGGGCGCGCATCATTGGAGTGCTCGTAGGCAATCAATTCCTTGGCTCAGCTGCGTTCCTTCCGTACTATGGCGTCGCAATGGTTTTTTTGGCATTAACCAACCTACTCGGATCGTATGGAGTCGCTACGCATCGCGTTGCTTTCGCTGCGCCGCTCGTTGCGCTCGTCGCGCTAATGTTGGCGGTTATCGCCTTCGAAAGGCAGTCCGTGCTCGCGGTCGTGCAAACATTCATGGTTGGGAACGCGCTAATGTGCTTGTCCGTTACGATCGCTCTGACGATCGAGGGCCTTCGAGCGATCGGCCGCCGCGAGTCAGTCGCGTGAACCATCCGCAATAGTCAACATGGTACAAACTCCTAGAGTAAGTGAGCTACAATGAAGAATCCATTATTGCTACGGCTGTCCCGTTCGCCGCGCAAGAAATTGGCGCAAATTGTGCCGAAAAATGCGACGGTGGTCGACATCGGCTGCGGCGATATGACCGTATCGTTCGATTATGTAAAACGCTTTCGCGATGACATTTTGCTCGTCGGAATCGAGAAATTTTCTGATGGGACGATCTACGGGCCACTCACTATTCCCGGGTCCGTTCTCGAGCACGATTCTGTGGAACTTAAAAGTTGTGACATTGAAGCGCAACCGATGCCGTTTGAAGACAACAGCGTTGACGGCGCGTATTGTTCGCACGTTCTAGAGCACCTCGCCAAACCCGATCACGTACTCGAACAAATCGCGCGAGTGCTCAAACCGGGTGGCGCCTTGTATGTTGAGGTCCCGGGCCCGCGTGCATTGATCGCGAAAAAAGACTCGTTTGCGAAGCGCTTTACGATGACGCCCCTTTCAATGTGGGACGATCCTACTCACTTGCGGCCACCGTTTACTCGGGAGGAATTGCGGGCGTTACTCCAATCGCATGGACTTGTCGTTGCCTCGACGGGCTACTGCCGTGAATTCGGCGCACTCGGAATGCCGGTGTATTTGGCAATGCTAGGTGTCGGCTTCTTCCCGCTGCTTCCAAAGGGTCTGCGTAGCCTTCTGATCGGCGCAGGCTGGTGGAACACGTTCGGATGGCCGATCTATGCGATTGCGCGCAAGCCTACCGCCGCAGTTTAAAGTGGGTGGCTGCTTGACGGGACGCTTACGCGCGCGGGCATGGAGCAGCTACTCCCGCATCCCTGTAGCAATGTAAGCGCGCTTTCGAGCTTTCCGGAAAATTCAATCGTTCGTTTTGACGGTTTCGGCTTCGCTCTCGTCGTAATGGCAACGCCGTGGTTAAGTCAAGCGGTTCAACAGGTCACATTGTTCTGTTCGGTGGGTCCGGACAACTCGGAACAGAAATACGTCGCCGCTGGCTAGGCGCGACGATTGTCGCGCCTTCGCACGCAGAACTCGATCTCGAAGATTCGCGCGCGCTCGACGCGATTCTCGACGAGCATCGCCCCGATGCCGTCGTGAACTGCGCCGCGTTTCACAATGTCGATCTCTGCGAAGACGAGCCGGCCAAGGCGTTTGCGGCGAACGCAATCGCGGTAGATGCCATTGCGGGCGAATGCGCGCGGCGAAAGATTCGCTTCGTTACGATCAGCACCGACTACGTGTTTGACGGAAAGGCGGTGGTTCCGTACACGGAAGACGATGCGCCGCATCCGATTTCGGCCTATGGAACCTCGAAGCTCGCGGGCGAACTTCTCGTGCAACGTCGCGATATGGACGCCTTGGTGGTGCGCACGTGCGGCGTGTACGGGATCTTGCCGTCGGCGACGAAGGGCTACACGTTTGTTGACCGCGTCATCGCGCAGGCGCGCGCCGGCGAGCGCGTTCGTATCGTCAACGATGTCATCGCCTCGCCGACCTATGCCGGGCACCTTGCCGTTGCCCTCGAAAAGCTCGTGACCTCGGGCAGCCCGGGCCTCTATCACGTCGCGAATCGCGGGCCGGTGAGTTGGTACGATTTTGCCTGCGTGGCGTTGGAGTCGGCGGGTGTCGACCATCCGATCGAGCCCGTTCCGCAATCGACCTGGGCGACAAAAGCCCGTCGGCCGGCCTTTTCCGCACTTGCCTGCGAGCGGATCGAGAAGCTGGGAATGCCGATGCCCGATTGGCGAGCGGGAATCGCGGCATACCTCGCCGATAAAGCCGCCGCCGCTGCGGATCCCGTCGGCTGAGGAAAAACGAGGCTTTGCCCTTAAGATAGAAGGGCTATGGAACTTCGTATCGATCCCGCTGTCGTCAATCGTTGCCGCGAGTTGGCCTCGTCAATCGCTTCGCCGGTGGGCGATTTTATCGCCGCGCACTCCACCGTCGCGGTGGAACGCTCGGTCTTGCGGCTTTTAGGCGTCGACGGCGTGGGAAGCGACGAAATCCCGGTTCCGAATCTGGTCGTCGACTCGCTTTCGAGCCAAGAACGCGCCTGTGGCGTGGCCCTCGCGTTCGGAAAGGCGCTCGCGGAAACCGGCCTCGATCCCCAGGCGCTCGGCGCGGCAATTGCCGAGGGAAAGCACAGTCTGCACGATTTTTCCGGCGCGCCCGAAGCGGCGGCTCGCGGCGCGTTGCGGCCGTTCGTCGATGCGTCGCTCGCGCGCATTCGCGGCCGCCGCGCGG
>JBDTFK010000061.1:0-4110 GCA_039937995.1 Vulcanimicrobiaceae bacterium
TCGGTATCGCGATTTTCGAGGGCGCATTTTCCGGCGCCGCAACGTTTCGTATCGGCGATCTTCTTACGCTGGGCGCCGCTTTGATTTTCGCAATCTACACGGTCGTAAGCTCGCGTTTGCTCGACCGGTATACACCCCTCGAATTGCTGGCCATTACGATGGCGATCGGGACGGTGATGATTGCACCCGGCGGCATTCCCGCGCTCGCGCGCACGAACATCGCGCACTTGGGGTGGGACGTATGGTGGCGGTTGATCTACGCGACGGTCTTTCCCATCCTGCTCACATATCCGGTCTGGAGTTATGCGATCACGCAAATCGGCGCGGGTCGTGTCTCGATCTTCGCGTTCCTGGTTCCCGTCATGGCCGGGCTCCTCAGCGTCCCCATTCTTCACGCACATTTTTCCGCATACGAACTCGCCGGCGCCGCGGTCTGCCTAGCCGGAATGATCGTTTCGAACCTTCTCGGCCGCATTTCGCTCACGGCGATTTGGGCGCAACGCACGATTCCGTTCGAACGCTGAGAGGGGAACGGGCGCGCATTTGCGACAAGTGCGCCACCCATGGGTAAGCGCGCTTGGTATCTGCTCTTGATATTGCCCTTTGTCGGCACGCTCATTCCCCAAATATATAACCGGGCCGAGCCGGCGCTCTTTGGGCTTCCGTTCTTCTATTGGTACCAACTCGCTTGGGTCCTGGTTACGTCCGTTTTGCTCGGTTTGATCGTCGTGACGACGCGGGAGCCCGGCGATGAATAGCGGGGCGATCGTGCTCGTCACTCTCGTCCTCGGCGTAACGGCGATGGGGTTTCTGGCGTCGCGGTGGGGAGCCGGCAACCTTTCAAATCTCGATGAGTGGGCGCTCGGCGGGCGGCGGTTCGGAACGGTCGTTTCCTGGTTCTTGCTCGGTGGCGATCTGTATACTGCATACACGTTTATCGCCGTGCCGGCGCTCGTCTACGGGGTCGGCGCGCTCGGGTTTTTTGCCGTCCCTTATGCGACTATTGCCTATCCGGTCGCGTTCGTCATCCTCACTCGCTTCTGGTCGGTTGCGAATACGCGCGGCTACGTAACCGCCGCCGACTTCGTGCGCGACCGCTTCGGAAGCCGCAGCCTCGAGGTGGCGGTCGCGATAACCGGCGTCCTCGCCGCGATGCCGTATATCGCTCTGCAACTCGACGGCATGCGCGCGGTCTTCGTGCAACTCGGCGGAATCTTTACGACCGGCGGCGGCCTTCTCGCTCTTGCGATTCCCTTTGTCTTACTC
This sequence comes from Vulcanimicrobiaceae bacterium, assembly GCA_039937995.1. Classification (GTDB taxonomy): domain Bacteria; phylum Vulcanimicrobiota; class Vulcanimicrobiia; order Vulcanimicrobiales; family Vulcanimicrobiaceae; genus JALYTY01. The sequence continues at coordinate 1,267 of JBDTFK010000061.1, forward strand.
GCGGCGTATACGTATACGAGCGGTTTGCGCGCCCCGGCAATGATCGCGTTTGTGAAAGACGCGTTGATCTACATTACCGTCATCGCCGCAATCGTCGTCATTCCGGCAAAACTCGGCGGTTGGGGACACGTCTTTGCGCTCTCTGCGAACGCTCTCGCTGCAAAGCCCAAGCCGGGCGGCATCTTGCTCGCGCCGTCGCAATACTTTGCGTACGCGACGATGGCGTTCGGGTCGTCACTTTCGCTCTTTATCTATCCGCACTCGATCACGAGCATCCTCGCGGCAAAGAGCCGCGGCGTCATCCGCCGCAACGCGGCGCTCCTTCCCGTCTACTCGCTGCTTCTCGGGTTTCTCGCGCTTCTCGGATATTGCGGCCTTGCCGCCGGCATCAAGACGGCGAATTCGAGCTCAGTCGTACCGTTACTGATCGCGCGATTCTTTCCCGACTGGTTCGCCGGCGTCGCATGGGCGGCGATCGTTATCGGTGCGCTGGTTCCCGCTGCGATCATGGCGATCGGCTCCGCAAATCTTTTTGCAAGCAACGTTTTCAATCAGTTTTCGACGCAGCGCGCCAGCGGAGAAGCACGCACGGCAAAACTGCTGACGCTGGTTTTTTGCGCGGCGGCATTGATTCTCGTGCTGTTCGTTCCGGTGAAGTACGCGATATATTTCCAGTTGCTCGGGGGCGCGTGGATGCTGCAGGTCTTCCCTGCGTTTGTCTTCGGACTCTATACGGCGTGGTTCGACCGCCGCGCGCTGCTCGCCGGTTGGGCGTGCGCAATGGTCGCGAGCACGCTGATGGCGGTATCGACCGGGTTCAATCCGAACATTACGATCCACTTGGCGGGCGCAACGATCACCGGTTTTATCGCGCTCTACGCTCTTGCCATCAACCTCATCGTAACTACGCTCGCAACGCTTGCAGTAGGCGGTACTCGTGCAGTTCATCAATCCTGACTCTTGGTCGCGTCCGCGCGGCTACAACAACGGTGTCATTGCGCAGGGACGCGTGTTGAGCCTGGCCGGGCAGATCGGATGGGACGAAGCCGGGAAATTCGCATCCGACGACTTTACCGTGCAAGCCGCGCAAGCATTGCGTAATATTCTCACGATCGTGCTTGCCGCCGGCGGCCGCGCAGAGAATGTCGTGCGCCTCACCTGGTACGTGACCGACAAGCCTGAGTACCTTGCCGCAAGCACCGAACTCGGGCGCGCTTACGCCGCCATCTTTGGATCACACTATCCAGCCATGACGCTCGTGGTGGTGGCGGCGCTGCTCGAGGATCGCGCGAAGGTCGAAATCGAGGCGACCGCCGTCCTACCCGACTAGCGCTTACCGAGGCTGTCGCCAAACTCCAAGAGCATCGGCTCGCGACAATCCCCGGATACGAACGCGATGGGAACGCCTTGCGCGACGCCAATGTCGGCGAAGGCCTTATCCTGGGCGTGAATATGAAGGTGCGCACCGCGAGTGTTTCCGGAGTTCCCGCAGCGAGCGACTTCTTCGCCGACGCCTACCGGAGCACCGTTTCGCACGACGATGGTGCCCCGTTGCAGGTGCGCAAGGATGATGTATCCGCGCGGGGTTTCGATCGAGACGTAGTTTCCAAACGGATTTCTCCGGTCCCGATGACGGTCGCCCGGGGCCGCGTCGTCGTGGCGATCTTCGATGTGCGCGATCAGGCCACGGCACGGAGCGAGGATCGGCGCGTTCCACGATTCGCCTTCATCGCGCAGAAAATCGTAGGCGAAGTATTGATCGCTGACGCGTTGGTGATGGTTGTGTTTTGGATCGGGCCCTCCGGCCGCAACATGCCATTGGCCTTCGAATGGTGGCCGCAAGACGATGGCTCCGGAAGCGCGCGCGAGCCATCGGCTTGCGGCGAAGCGGCGATCGTAGATCGCCCAGCCTGCAATGACGAACGCGGAAACGGCGGCGGCGATAAAGCCGATCGGAGCCGCGCCCGGGTAAACGGCGTTTGCGAACCCGGCGATGACGGCAATGAAGACGCTGGCCCAAAGCGCTCGCTGCTGGACCGTTGAGTAGCGTACGATGAAACTCGCTACGATCACGGCCGCGAAATAGCACGCAAATGCCGCAAGCCATATCGGGCTATTCATCGGGCTATTCAACGGATGCGCGCGCTCGCAGTTTGTAGCGTTGCACTTTACCGGTTTCCGTGCGCGGAAGCTCCGCTACGAACTCGATCTCGCGCGGCGCTTTGAAGGGGGCGATCGCGGCTTTGCAGTGTTCGCGCAATTCGATGTTCTTGCTTTCCTGCGCGATGACGCCGTCGATTAAGACGACATAGGCTTTAACGATGTGGGTGTCATGCGCCGGATCGGGTTTTGCGACAACCGCGCATTCCTTTACATCGCGGTGCCCGAGCATCGCCTGCTCGACCTCAGGCCCCGAAATATTATATCCGGCGGAAACGATCATGTCGTCAGTTCGGGCGACGTAGTAGAAATATCCGTCGTTATCGCGGCGGTACGCATCGCCGGGATAATTCCAACCGTGTTGTACGTAGGTCGCTTGACGCTCATCGTCGAGGTATTTGCAGCCTGTCGGACCTTTGACGGCGAGTCGCCCGACGGTTCCAGGCGGAAGTGCCCTTCCGTCGCCGTCGTGAATCTCCGCGACGTACCCGGGAACGACTTCGCCGGTCGATCCGGGGCGCACTCGTTCTTGCGGGCTTCCGATGAAAATGTGTAGCATCTCGGTGCTTCCGATACCGTCGAGGATTTTCAATCCCGTTTGTGCGTGCCACGCATCGAACACCGGCTTCGGCAGCGTTTCCCCCGCGGAGACGCACGTGCGCAACGTGCGAATATCATACGACG
>JBDTFK010000062.1:0-3646 GCA_039937995.1 Vulcanimicrobiaceae bacterium
CGTTACGCATCTGACGCAAATCGACGACGACGTCACGATCGGACACGCTGCCGTCATGGAGGATTGCCACGTGAAGGCCCACGCGCTCATCGGCAGCAACGCGGTGCTCCTCAACGGCAGCATAATCGGAGAAGGTTCGCTCGTAGCGGCCGGTAGCGTCGTCGGCGAGCGCGTCGAAATACCGGACCATATGCTCGCTGCAGGCGCCCCGGCACGGGTAAAAAAACCGATTGAAGGCGAGGCTCAAACGTGGATAAAAATCGCTGCCCCCGAGTACGTAGAACTCTCGCGCTCGTACATGGAAGAGCACATTGATGACGCTCGTCCGTGAGCTGGTTTCTAAGTTCATCGAGAACGAAGGCCACAAAGTCGATGTCGCGGCCCTCGACGACGACGCTGGAACGAGCGAGATTCTCTTTCGCACGCGCGGGCAAGTTTTTTCGGTGACGACGTACGAAAAAGAACCGGGGACGTTTACGATCTCGACCGCCTACGAAGTTCCCGATTGGGCCCGCGAGCAGACGCAAAATGCCGAAACCCTCGAGCATGTACACGACGAGTACCCGGATATAGGATTTGTTCTCGCGCACGATGATGCGCTCTTCGTCGCGACAAACGATCAGGAAACCGGGTCACCCGAAGGGTTCATACTAACGTTTTGGGATGCTGTCGCCCGCCTTCGCGAAGCAGGTACGCACGCCATCGAGCGCATCGTGGATCGCACCGAGAGCAAAGCCGCCGCGGAGAAGTTCATCGAGTCGTTCATGAGAGGAAACGATGACACCGGATCCGCTTAGCCCGATCGAGGCCGCTCTCGAGGAGGAAGGGCTATTTCACACGCGCGACGATGACGATGATGCTTATCGCGTTGCGTTCAAGAGCGAAGGCGACCGGTATTTCGTCGTAAGCTATCGCGACGATCCGAATTTTCTCATGATCGGCTCGGGATGGGCGATCCCATCCGAACTCGATCTCGACGAAGCCATGGAAGCTGCCAACGCCCTCAACGTCCGTAAGAAGTTCGTGAAGGCCGCACTATGGGAGGAGGAACGTGACGTTCTCTTCACCATCGAACTTTGTGTCAACGATGCATCCGACGTGTCGCCGCACTTCGGCCGTTTGCTCGACGTCTTACGCGATACCGCCGAAGAGTTCTTCGACATGCTACGCGAGGATGAACCGGAAGAATAGCCGACCCGCGTAAAACATGCCGTCGGCGCCGGCATTCTACGCGGGTGGGTAGTGTGATTCGTCCGCGTACGGCACGAAGAGCGTGTATTCTTTTTGGAAGCGAAGGCGGACTGTGCCGGTCGGGCCGTTTCGGTGTTTGGCGATGATGAACTCGGTCACGTCGGGTTCGGGTCCTTCGGGACTGTAGTATCCGTCGCGATACAAAAATGCCACCATGTCGGCTTCTTGTTCGAGCGAACCGGAATCGCGCAAATCCGAGAGCATCGGGCGTTTATCGTTACGCGATTCGACGCCGCGATTGAGTTGCGCGAGAGCGATAATCGGGACGCCCAGATCCTTCGCGGTAATTTTCAGCGTGCGGCAAATGTCGGAAAGCTCTTCGTTCCGGTTCGCATTTTTTGAAAGAAGGCCGGGACGCAACAGTTGCAAATAATCGATAAAGATCGCACCAAGGCCCGACGTCGATTTGAGGCGGCGGCAACGGCTACGCACCTCGCTGATCGTCAAGGCACCGCTGTCGTCGAGATAAATCGGCAACTCGTTTAAGCTACCCATCGCGCGCGAAATATCTTCCCACTGGTGAGATTTGATATTGCCGCGTCGCATATCGTGCATCGAAAGGCGCGCCTCCGAGCAGATCAGGCGTTGCACGAGTTCGTTGTTGGACATTTCGAGCGAAAAGAAAGCGCACGATTCTTGTACTTCGCGTGCGGCGGCTACCGCCATGTTGAGCGCAAACGACGTCTTTCCCATGCCGGGGCGGGCAGCGACGATAATAAAGTTCCCCGGTTGGAATCCGGTGGTCATCGCATCGATATCCCGGAAACCGCTCGTTAGGCCGGTGCGGTCGCCGCGCTGGTGAAAGAGGCGGTCAATGTGATCGAAGGCATCTTTCATCAAGCGGTTGACCACCACAAAATCGCCCGCCATCTGCCGTTCGCCGATGGTATAAACGAGTTGCTCCGATTGATCGAGCGCCCCGTCGACGTCTTCTTCGGCCTCGTACCCGAGTTGCGTGATGCGCGTGCCCGCGTGAATGAGCGAACGCAACACGGCCTTCTCGCGGACGATCTTCGCGTAGTACGTCGCTGACGCAGCCGTTTGCACGGTATCCATCAACGAACTAATATACGAAAGGCCTCCGACTCGCTCGAGAGCGTCGCGTTGACGTAAGGATTCGGCGAGCGTGATCTTATCGAGCGGCTCGCCGCGATCGAAAAGATCGATCAACGCCATAAAAATCGTCTCATGCACGTGCGCGTAAAAATCGGACGGTTTAACGATCTCGCCGACGGTACCCATAATTTCCCGGTCGACCAGCACCGACCCGATCAGCGCCATTTCGGCCTCGAGATTGTGCGGCGGAATCCGGTCGATCGGACCCGAGTGCAGGTGCGAAATGCTCATGAGGTTAGCGGTTCTTGCGGCGGGAGGCCTGTGGACGACCTTGCGAACGTCTTGTGGATTTTTTCCGAAGCCCAGCCTCGCGCATCGCTTGCTCGACCGTCGTTACGGGAACGACGTCGATTGTCGCAAGCGACGCGTCGACGTCGCGGGCATTCTCTTTGGGAAGCAGCATGGCGCGCATGCCCGCCTGCCGGGCGGCGTACAACTTTTCGACCACCCCACCGACCGCGCGCACCTTTCCTTGGATCGACAGTTCGCCCGTAATGGCGATGTCTTGATGCAGCGGCGTCTTCGTGATGGCCGAGTAGAGTGCCAGGAAGATTGCAAGACCCGCGGATGGGCCGTCGATATTCCCACCGCCGACGATATTGATGTGCAGATCGAAATCGGAGATGTCGATCTCGGCTTCGGAGCGGAGCACGCTCGCCGCATTGAACACCGAATCTTTCGCCATCGACCCCGCGGTATCGTTGAACCGCATCGTTCCTTTGCCCGGCTGAGACGCGGGAAACGCGACCGCTTCAATTTCGATGATGGAGCCGAGGTAGTGATGCACGCCGAGACCAAACGTCTTTCCGATTTCACGGTTTCCACGCGCAGTTACGAGCGTGTGCTGGATAAGACGGCTGGTTTGCACTACGGTGCGCACGTCGCTATCGGCGATCGTAACGTCGCCCGCGTGCGGGTGCATACGATACAGGGCCTGCCCAAAAGCGTCGGCCACGATCTGCACCGCTTTGCGGCCTTCAATGGTATACGACGCGATCAGTTGCGGCACGCCGCGCGCGGCCTTTGCGCCGAGCCGCTTTATCGCTCCCTGCACGATCGAAACGATCTGCGCTTGCGTAAGCGGTTGGAAGTAGACCTCCGCGCATCGCGAACGAATTGCGGGATCGATATCTTCAGGATCGCGTGTGGTCGCGCCGATCAATACGAAATCCGCGGGCGCTCCTTCTTTAAACAGGCGGCGAATATACTGCGGAACGTTCGTCGCATTTTCATCGAAGTATGATGACTCAAACGTAACGCGCTTGTCCTCGAGCACTTT
>JBDTFK010000063.1:0-8496 GCA_039937995.1 Vulcanimicrobiaceae bacterium
GGGTCGTAGAGATCGGTCAACCGCATGATCGACTCCGCGTGCCCTAAAAACAAATATCCGCCCGGGCGCAGTGCTTTCGCGAAAGCTTCAACAACCCGCTTTTGCGTCGGTTTGTCGAAGTAGATGAGGACGTTGCGGCAAAAGATTGCGTCTTGCAATCCCATCGCGGAAACGGCGTTCGCATCGAGCAAATTCAAACGTGAAAATTCGACCATTGCTTTAATCTCATCGTTGATAAAAAAACCGCCTTCAAACGCGCGGAAATATTTCTGAATCACTTCGGGCGGAGTTGCCCGGAACGACAGTTCGCGGTAAAAGCCGGTTTTTGCCTTATCGAGGGCGCGCGGCGAAAGATCGGTCGCCCGGATGCTGAGCATGCCGGGCACGAGACGTCGCGTTTGCGCGAGCAGTATCCCGATGGTATACGGCTCTTCACCGCTCGAACTCGCCGACGACCACACGCGCAAGCGGCCCCAGCGTTTGACCGACTCGTCGAGCACTTCTTTTACGAGGACGTCGAGCTGAGCGCGCTCGCGAAAAAAATACGTTTCGTTATTCGAGAGCACGGAGGCAAGCTCGGCCCATTCGTTTTCCCGCTCGAGCGACGTGCTCAAGTAACGGTGGTAAGCATCAAAGCCTGCAATGCTGCATTTAAGCAACCGGGTTTGCAAGCGGCTTTGAAGCAGAAACTGCTTCGAATCGTCGTAGAATATGCCGAAACGGTCGCGAATGAGATCGCGAAGAGCGTGAAACTCGGCCTCCGAAATAGCGATCGTCGACACGCGTTCCTATCGGGGGCGCAGACTTCCGGATCCGGTTGCCGGGGATGCAATCTCTTCCATGACTGCTCCATACATGCGACTAATAGCGCCGAGGTTCCGTTCTGAAGCGGCACGAACTGCGAATCTTCGTTATGGATAGCCTCGGACCGCGCAACTATCTCAATCTCCCGCTCGGCGAACGCCAACCCGACGAAATTAACGTCATCGTCGAAATACCTGAGAAGTCACGAAATAAATACGAGTACGACAAGTCGCTCGATATCTTCCGGCTCGACCGCGCGTTGCACTCCGCAATTCACTACCCCGGCGACTACGGATTCACTCCGCAAACGCTCGCGCTCGACGGTGATCCGCTCGACGTGCTCGTCCTGGTCATCGAACCCACGTTCCCCGGTTGCTTGGTCCTCGCCAGGCCGATCGGCCTGCTCGAGATGATCGACGGCGGCAAGCCCGACGATAAGATTCTGGCCGTGCCGGTAGGCGAACCCGCGTTCGAGGAAATCCACAACTACACCCAGATCTTTCCGCATTTGTTGCGCAAAGTTTCGCATTTCTTCGAGACGTACAAACAGCTCGAAGGCAAGGAAACGAAGGTCGGCGAGTGGCGGGACGCCGCCTACGCCCGCCGCATAATCGTCGAATCGCACCAGCGTTTTTTGGACGGGTAGCCTTCTCTCGCGCTCCACAAAGGACTGAGCGGAAGAATCGCAGTACCGTCGCGGGTTAGTGGCGCTCTTCGGGCGCCTTCACTGCTGCTACGCCAATATTAAGGAAACCACGTGACGTCAGAGTCCGCAATTCTGGCCGGCTTGATCGGCGGCGCCTTGGCCGTTATTTACGGCATCGTTTTGACCTTTTGGGTTCTACGACAGCCCGCAGGCAACGCGCGCATGCAAGAGATTGCCGCAGCCATTCAGGAGGGCGCGATGGCCTTCCTCAAGCGCCAATATACGACGATTGGGATCGTTGCGATCCTCCTCGCGATATTGATTTACATTGCACCCACGCTCGGCTGGGAGGCCTCTCTCGGCTTCCTGATCGGCGCAACGCTCTCGGGCGCTGCGGGATTCATCGGCATGATCGTTTCCGTCCGCGCAAACGTGCGCACCGCCGAAGCGGCCCGCCGCGGACTCGGGCCGGCGCTCAACGTTGCGTTTCGCGGCGGCACGGTTACCGGCATGCTCGTCGTCGGTCTCGGCTTGCTCGCGGTTTCCGGTTACTACGCCGTCCTCATGTACATTAACGCAGGGGACGCCACACGGTCCCTTGCGGCAATGATCGGCCTCGCGTTCGGATGCTCGCTGATCTCCGTGTTTGCGCGTCTGGGCGGCGGCATATATACGAAGGCCGCCGACGTCGGCGCCGATCTGGTGGGCAAAGTCGAGGCCGGAATTCCGGAAGACGACCCGCGCAATCCGGCCGTTATCGCGGACAACGTCGGCGACAACGTCGGCGATTGCGCCGGCATGGCAGCCGACCTTTTCGAAACGTATTGCGTTACGACCGTTGCGGCGATGCTGCTCGGGAATCTGGTATTCGGGAGCAGGCTGCCGAGCGCGACAACCTTCCCGCTCTTGCTGGGCGCATTTTCGATCGTCGCTTCGATCGTCGGATCGTGGCTCGTCGGCATCGGAAAAGTGGACAAGGGCCGCATCATGGGTTCGCTCTACACGGGAATGATCGCCGCCGGCGTCATCGCGCTAATCGGCTTCTTCTTCATCACGAAGGCCGTCTTCGGCGACTCAACCGATGTGAATTCTACGAACATATTTCTATGCGCGCTCGTCGGCGTGGTGATCACCGGTTTGATTACGTTCATCACCGAGTACTACACCGGCACGCAATTCGGTCCGGTGCAGCAAATTGCAAAAGCTTCGATTACCGGGCACGCCACGAACATGATCGCCGGCCTCGCCGTTTCCATGCAAGGAACCGCGCTGCCCGCAATCGTGATCGTTATCGGAATTCTCGTAAGTTACTCTCTCGCCGGAACCTACGGCGTCGCAATCGCGGTCATGGCGATGCTTTCGCTTGCGGGCATCGTCGTCGCGATCGACTCGTTCGGTCCGATTACCGACAACGCCGGCGGCATTGCCGAGATGGCCGAAATGCCCGAAGACGTGCGCAACGTCACCGATCCGCTCGACGCGGTCGGGAACACGACGAAGGCGGTTACCAAAGGCTACGCAATCGGCTCCGCCGCACTCGCGGCGGTCGTGCTTTTCGCAGCATTCTTGCAAGAGCTCACGAAAGCCAAGTGCGCGCTCGCGGGCGGAGACCCCGTCGCCTGCGCGGCGAGCGTAACGAACCTCTTTGCAATCGGCAACCCGTACGTGCTCTCGGGACTTTTCATCGGCGGCTTGCTGCCGTATCTCTTCGCATCGATCTCGATGGAAGCCGTCGGCCGCGCCGCCGGCGCCGTCGTCGAAGAGGTTCGTCGCCAGTTTCGCGACATTCCCGGCATCATGGAGGGTACCACAAAGCCGGACTACGGAACCACCGTTTCGATCGTCACGGCGGCCGCGCTAAAGGAGATGATTGTCCCGGCTCTGATCCCCGTAGGCGTTCCGATCGTCGTCGTGTTGCTTTCCGTTTTCAACATATTGCGAGGCGACACGGGCGCCCAAGTAATGGGCGGGATTCTCGTGGGCTCGATCGTTACCGGACTCTTCGTCGCAATTTCGATGACGACGGGCGGCGGCGCGTGGGATAACGCCAAGAAGTACATCGAGGACGGTCACTACGGCGGAAAAGGCTCGGTCGCCCACCAAGCGGCCGTCACCGGCGACACCGTTGGAGATCCGTACAAAGACACCGCAGGTCCGGCAATCAATCCCATGATCAAGGTGCTCAATATCGTGGCGCTCTTGTTGGTCGGGTTCCTAGTACATTAACTCAAATTCGCACGAAGCAAAGGGCTCCGGCAAACGCCGGGGCCCTTTGCTTCGTTTAACTCGACATGAAGATACCTTCAACGATGCGGACGATTGCTCGGCTACTTGCGGGCCCAATGGCGGTGGCTTGTATATTCGCGACGGTTTTGCCGGCCGCAGCCTACGACCAAGGGCAGCAGTGGGAATTGCAAGTCGGACAAAAAGAATACCGGCAACTTCAATCGCAAGGGAAAATCGTCACGTCCTCTCCGTACTACAAGACGCTCGACCCGATCGCGCGCCGCATCGCGTCGGTGGCGGACGCGAAGTACTTCGTACCGTTTCATTTCATTTTGGTCAACGACGCTCAACCCAATGCCTTTGCCGTGCCGGGCGGTAACGTGTACGTGACTACGTCGATGATGAGCTTTGCCAAGAGCCAAGAGGAACTCGCGGGCGTGCTCTGCCACGAAACCTCGCACGACATTCATCACGACGTGTACACGATCGCACAAAAAGACCAGAACCTGCAAATTGGCGCGACCCTTCTCGGGTTGCTCGTCGGGCGCAGCGATATCGGCAATTTCGCCGTCAATTTTCTCGCCAACGCCCAGGCGATGAACTATTCGCGCGCCGTGGAGAGCAGCGCCGATCGCACGGGCGCGTACACGTGCGCAGCGGCCGGTTACAATCCATGGGGCATGGTATGGCTGTTCCAACGCTTCGAGACAAAACCGAGCGGCGTACCGCTCGAGATGCTCTCGGACCATCCCCGCGACGATCATCGCGTGAGCGATCTCAAGACCGAGTTCCGCAGCGACCCCGGCACGTTCGGACGCTTCGACTCGAACCCGGCAACGGCTCATCCCTTATAGGAAACGCCGGGCCGGATTCGTACTAATGAACCATGCACTTTACGAAATCGAGCGCGCTGCGTTTCGCAGCCGTGGTTGCTGCAGTCGCGTTCCTTCTTACTGACGGCACGGTACGTGCCGCTGCGACAAAGGTCACGAGCGGCATCGACCTCAGTTCGTTGGACCGCACGTGCAAGCCGTGCGCCAACTTCTACCAGTTCGCAAACGGAAACTGGATTAAGAAAAATCCCATCCCGGCGGCGTACCCTTCGTGGGGTTCTTTCAATATTCTCGCCGACCACAACAGCGCCGTCCTGCATTCGCTGCTGGCGCAAGCATCGGAATCCAAGGCGGCCGGCGGCACCGACGAACAGAAGATCGGCGATTACTATGCCTCGTGCATGGATACCGCGCAAATCGAGGGTGCGGGCACCACACCGCTAGATCCGATGCTCAAGGCGATCGACGGCATTACCGATGCCAAGAGCGTCGCGCCCGTCGTCGCCGCGTTGCAGCTTCAAGGAGTCGACGTCTTTTTCGGCTTCGGGTCGGGCGCCGATTTCAAGCAAAGCACGATGAATATCGCCCAGATCGGGCAGTCGGGACTCGGCCTTCCCGATCGCGACTACTATTTGAAGACCGACGCCAAGAGCAAAGACATCGCGAAAGCCTACGTGGCGCACGTCGCGCGCATGCTCAACCTTAGCGGCGAATCGCCGACACAGGCCGCCGCAGATGCGCAAACCGTCATGGATATCGAAACGACGCTCGCGCGGAATCAAAAGTCGCGCGTCGAGGAACGCGACGTCCAAGCAGGCTACAACAAAACCGATCTTGCCGGGCTCCAAAAAATGGCGCCGAATTTCGATTGGGCGGCCTATTTTGCGGCGTCATCGGTGCAACCGGACGCGATCAACGTAGGGGAGCCGGCGTATCTTAAGGCACTCTCGACGCAACTTTCGCTTTGGACTCCCGCGCAAATCAAAACGTACCTGAAGTGGCAAACCGTGCATGCATTCGCGACCTCGCTTCCGCACGCGTTCGACGAAGCGAACTTCGATTTCTACTCCAAGACGCTTTCGGGCACGACGAAACAGCGCGACCGCTGGAAGCGTTGCGTTCGCGCCACCGACGGCGCGCTCGGTGAAGCGCTCGGTAAACTCTACGTTGCAAAAGAGTTCCCGCCTGCGGCTAAAGCGCGCGCTCTGGAACTCGTGAAGTACGTCAAAGAGACCTTGCGTGCCGACATCGGCACGCTGACTTGGATGTCGCCTGCGACCAAAGCCAAGGCGGTCGAGAAACTCGATGCGTTCGTCATTAAAGTCGGTTATCCCGATAAGTGGCGCGACTATAGCGCTTTAACGATCGATAAGGGGCCGTACGTTTCGAACGTTATGGCCGCCAACGAGTTCGCAACGAAATACGACTACGCAAAAATTAACAAGGCGGTTGATAAATACGAATGGGGGATGACGCCTCCAACCGTCAATGCCTACTACGATCCAACGCAAAACGACATCAACTTCCCGGCCGGCATCTTGCAACCGCCCTTCTTTAACGCAAGCGCCGACATGGCCGTGAACTTCGGAGCAATCGGCGCCGTTATCGGTCATGAATCGACGCACGGATTCGACGATCAAGGCCGCCAATTCGACAAGGCCGGGAATCTGACGAACTGGTGGACCGCATCGGATGCGACGAACTTCAACAAACGAGCGCAGTGCATCGTCAACCAGTTCGACGCGCTCTCGCCGGTGCCGGGCACGCACGAACAAGGCAAGCTCGTAGAGGGTGAAGCGATCGCCGATTTGGGCGGCATCACGATCGCGTACAAAGCTTTCGAACGTTGGCAAGCCTCACATCCGCGCCTGACGCTCGACGGCTTCACCCCCGAACAGCGCTTCTTCCTCGGCTGGGCTTACGTTTGGGCGAGCAGCGAACGTCCGCAATATGCAGGCATGCTCGCAACCGTAGATCCTCATCCCTACGACGAATTCCGTGTCAACGCAACGTTTGCGAACATGCCGCAATTCGCCAAGGCTTGGAACTGCCCGTTAGGATCGAAAATGGTTCGTCCCGCAAAGGATCGTTGCCAAATTTGGTGACCTAGAAACGTTCAATCCGAGATCGGAACCTCCGCGGGGGCTTGTGCTTCGAAGGCCGTCACCACTTGCTCTGTGGTCGGTTCGTCGTGGGAGTTTCCGGTAACGCGCCAGGCCACGAACGTCGAAACAACGAGCAGCAAGGCCGCTAAATACCACGGGGCGGCGGGGAATTCGATGCCGCTCCCGCCGCCCTTTATGAAGTAAGCAAAAATACCGGCAAAGGCCATCGGAGCACCGATCATCGCAATGCTTCGCATGGCGCTTAGCGCACCTTGTAACTCGCCTTGTTCGTCGTTGCGCACGCGTTTGGTCATGTACACCTGTTGCGCCGAACCTGCGATTCCCCAAAGCGCGTTAATAGGAATCGCAATCCAGAACATGAGCGTACTCGCCGAACCAAAGAGATAAAATCCAAGCGCACCGAAGATCAGCCCTCCGATTAAGGACATCCGCGCGCCGAATTTTTCTACCGCTTTTTGTGAAAGCAAAGCGGAAATTACCGCCGATGAAATTCCGACGATCGCAAGCCCGATGCCGAGCGTCCGCGAATCCCAACCGTAGCGGTGCTGCCCGTAGAGCACGTAGACAACCGTATAGACTTCGTGCGCCACGTATCCGATGAACGCAACCGTTGCGATGCCGAAAAGCTCCGGGTGCGAACGAAGCAGTCGCAACGCACCCAGCGGATTCGCGCGTTTGATTTCAAAGGAGCGCTTGCGGTTTTCGGGCCGAAGTGACTCGGGAAGAACGAAGAGCCCGTATAGAAAGTTTGCCAGTCCCATCGCGGCGGCGACCCAAAACGGCAATCGGGGATCGACGTTGCCGAGGAATCCGCCGAGCGCGGGACCGACGACAAAGCCGAGACCGAAAGCGGCGCCGATCATCCCGTATGCACCCGCGCGTTTTTCCACCGGCGTCACATCGGCGATGTACGCGCTAGCCGTTGGAATGCTTGCGGCCGTAATGCCGGAAAGAACTCGCCCGACAAAAATCCAGGACAGCGTCGGCGCGAGAGCCATAATGACGTAGTCGAAAGCCGTGCCGATATTCGAGAATAAAATAACCGGGCGACGCCCGATCCGGTCGGAGAGCACGCCGAGAACCGGAGCCGCAGCGAATTGCGCCACCGCCCAAACGACCGCCATGATACCGAGCATAAGCGACGCCGTCGCATCGTTTTGGCCGGTAAACGTCTTAATAAGCGCGGGCCACACGGGAATGATGACGCCGAGTGCGAGCATGTCGAGCGCGACCGTTACAAAGATGAATGACATGGCCGCATTTTGCCTATTGAGCATCGTCGAGAGCCTTTCGCCGAGAGAGTTCTTCCAAAGCAATCATCGAGATTTCGAGTGCGCGCTCCGTGCGCGCGCAGTCGTTCGTGGCACAGAGATCGAGCATCAATCCGCGATAGAGGGCGAGCGTGACCGTCGCCACCGCCATCGCCTCTTCACGATCGGGCCCGTCCTCGGGTAGCGGGCCGGCGAGAAGCGCGAGCCAGTCGCGCACCGCGCCGTCGAAAAAGCCGGGAAAGCGCGCCGGTTCACGCAGTGCCAGAGCGTAGGTTTCAAAAAAAAGTCGCATTGCGGGGAAAATCGCCGGGTCGCTCATGAAAGCTCCCGCCGCTTTGAACACCGCCTGCGGCGCCGACGCACCTTCGCTACGAATGGTGTCGTAGATGCGCATTTGGCGAGACCTTAGGTGCTCGAGGACGCGCGCTATCATCTGTTCCTTGGACCCGAAGTGATAGAGAAACGCCCGCGGGCTGCTATGCACCGCCCGCGCCAGCGGTCGCAACGAAAGCCCGGCCAGCCCGTGGTCGAGAATGTATGCAGAAACGCGCTCCAGGAGATCGGCGCGAAGGTCGGGATCGGCGGGCCGG
>JBDTFK010000064.1:0-2959 GCA_039937995.1 Vulcanimicrobiaceae bacterium
GGGCGCATGGGAAACCCTGTGCGCCCGCCGCATCGCTATTCCTATGCCGGGCAAGGCGGAAAGCCTTAACGCGGCCATCGCCGGATCGATCGCACTCTATGAAGCGAGCAGGTGCCGGTAAGGAAAAAATATTCACCCTCTTTGCCTCCGCTGTCAAGAGAGCGTCGCCGAGCGAAAAAGTCAAGACTACCGTAGGGAAAAGTCACATGGTAAAATCACGACATTCCAAAGGCGCAGGCCGGAATCGACGGCTAGAAGGAGACCTCAACACGCATGGCAACCTCCGAACTGTTCTGGAAACTTTTCTCCCAAACGGGCTCGATCAGCGCCTACCTTGCATATCGAACAATCCACCCTATGGCAAGTCCTACCTGAGCTTCTCGCAGTGAGTTGAAACCAGTTTCTCGAAGCGCCCGGTGTACTAAAGAAAAACCGGGCGCTTTGATTTTGCGCCGGACTTCCTTCCGTAACATGATTGATGAGCGAACTACAGATAAAAC
Source organism: Vulcanimicrobiaceae bacterium (assembly GCA_039937995.1). GTDB lineage: Bacteria > Vulcanimicrobiota > Vulcanimicrobiia > Vulcanimicrobiales > Vulcanimicrobiaceae > JALYTY01. The sequence goes on from JBDTFK010000064.1 coordinate 501, forward strand.
TTGACGAACTCCGCGAACGATTCTCGAGCGCACTTGCTGCGATCGGTGACGACGGCGGCATCGACGCCGTACGCGTAGAATTTCTTGGGCGAAACGGCGAAGTAACCACGTTGCGACGAAGCATCGGCCAACTTTCTGCGCCCGAACGGCCAAATGCAGGGAAGGTCATCAACGAAGCCGTCGAGGCGATGGAAGCCGAACTTGCGGCTGCGGAGGGCGCGCTTGAAGCGCACGCTTTCGATACCGAGCTCGCAAGCGAAATCGACGTAACGTTTCCATCGATCCCCGCGCGCCTCGGCACCATCCACCCCGTGCGCCGGATATTGCAAGACGCTTGCGCATACTTCGAACGTCACGGCTTTGCCGTCGTGCTGGGACCCGAGATCGAGCCCGATTACTACGCGTTCGATGCCCTGAACATTCCGGCAAGTCACCCCGCGCGCGAAGGTTTCGATTCGTTCTTTATCACCGACACGTTGCTGCTGCGACCGCACACCTCACCGATGCAGGTGCGCATCATGCAAACGCACAAGCCGCCGGTCGCCGTCGTCGCTCCCGGAAAATGCTACCGTCGCGATGCCGTCGATGCGCGCCATCTGTTTCAATTCAATCAGATCGAAGGGCTCCTCATTGCCGAAGGCATCCATTTTGGACACCTCAAGGGTATGCTTACCGGCTTGTGCGAGGAGATTTTCGGCAGCGGTGGATGCGTGCGATTCCGGCCGTCGTTTTTTCCGTTCACCGAACCGAGCGCCGAAGTCGATACGACGTGCCCGAAATGCAAGGGAGCCCCGGCAGATTGCAACATGTGCGGCGGCTCGGGATGGATCGAACTCGGGGGCGCCGGGATGGTTCATCCAAACGTCCTGGCCGAAGTAGGATACGACGCGGATATTTACACCGGTTGGGCGTTCGGATTCGGCGTCGAACGCTTGGCGCTAACCCGCTACGACGTCGACGACATCCGCAGGTTCATCGAAAGCGATCCCGATTTCTTACAACAACTCGCTTAAGGAAAGCACTTCGTAAAGGTCATATGCGCGTCCCCATAAGCTGGCTGCGTGAATACATCGACTTGCCTTCGCATTCGCAAAGCATTGCGGATCGATTAGCATCGCTCGGATTTCCCGTTGAGGAAATCGTCCGGCGCCCCGTTATAGCCGGCGTCGTCGCCGGCAAGATCGTCGCGCTCGAAAAACACCCTAACGCCGACCGCCTTCAAGTCGGAACCATCGATGTCGGCGCGCCCGAGGCGCTGACCATTGCGACCGCGGCAACGAACGTTGCGGTAGGGCAAGTGATTCCCGTCGCGCGAATCGGCGCTCAACTGCCGAACCTTAAAATCGAACCGCGCAAGATGCGTGGAATCGAATCGCAGGGAATGATGTGCTCGGCAGACGAGCTCGGACTCGACCCTGAGTGGTTCGAAGACGGTATCATGCAGCTCGATTCCGGCACGCCGCTAGGCGCCGACGTCGTCGCGCTCTTCGGACTCGCCGACGACGTACTCGACGTCGAGATTACGAGCAACCGCGTCGACGCAATGTCGGTCATTGGGCTCGCTCGCGAACTGGCCGCTTCGTACGATAGGCCGTTGCGCTTACCGTCGTTCGACAATCCCGGCACCGAGGCCGAACCCGACGGCCAAGCCCCCATCGTTGAACTCGAAACTCCCGGCTGCACGCGGTTTGTGGCGCAGTTCTTCTCAAACGTGCGCGTCGAGCCGGCTCCCGCTTGGATGCGCGTTCGCCTCGCTCTTGCGGGTCAGCGTCCGATCAATAATTTGGTCGACGTGTCGAACTATGTCATGCTTGAAATCGCGCAACCGCTGCATTTCTACGACGCCGACGCCGTCACCGCGCACCGGTTCACCGTGCGCGACGCTCGCGAAGGCGAAAAGCTCACGACGCTCGACGGAACCGAGCGCGAACTCCCCCCGCAATCGATCGTTGTCGCAGACGCGAGCGGCCCGCTCGGACTCGCAGGTCTAATGGGCGGAGTGCGAAGCGAAGTCCGAGCCGGCACGACGTCGATTATCCTCGAAGCCGCCAATTTTGAGGGAGCGCGCATTCGGCGCGCGAGCGCGCGACTCGCTCTGCGCACCGAGGCATCGACGCGCCATGAAAAACAGCTCGCTCCCGCGTTAGCCGGCATGGGCGCGGCTCGGGCCGCCGTCCTGTTGACGCAACTCGGCGCACGAGCGAGCCGCCCGCGAGAGTTCGGCACCGCGCCGCCCGCTGCGCTACCGATCGCGCTCACTCCAAACTACGTTACGCGCCTTTTGGGTTTAGATCTCGAGGCCGCTCGAATTTCGTCCCATTTGCTGGCTCTCGGGTGCGAAGTGCGCGAGGAGGGGACGACGATGCTCGTGACCTCGCCCCCGTGGCGGCGCGATCTCGAAATTGCCGCCGATCTCGTAGAAGAGGTTGCGCGCATCGAGGGCTACGACCGCATCGAGG
>JBDTFK010000065.1:0-3383 GCA_039937995.1 Vulcanimicrobiaceae bacterium
CGACGCGCCCGAAGGCACCATCGCTTCCTCTACCGCACCGAAACTCGTCGATACGCTCACCGCGACGGTTGGATTACCACGCGAGTCTAAGATTTCGCGGCCATGGACGGCCTCAATGAGCGGGCGCCCGCCGCCGCGCAAGGATTCGATCGACATCCGCTCGCTAATCCCTCAACCAACGTTCGAGATCGTGCTTGCGCGAAACGAACTCGTTTGCATCAAAGAAGATTTTCAGCTCGCGCTCGGCGCTGCCCGCGCTGTCGCTGCCGTGTACCATATTGCGGCCGATCGTTTGGCCGAAATCGGCGCGAATCGATCCGGGTGCAGCCGCAAGCGGGTTGGTCGCGCCGATCAGTTGGCGCATGCCTTCGATTGCGCCCGCGCCTTCAACCGCCATCGCGACAATCGCGCCGCTCGTGATAAAGCTCACCAGCTCGCCGAAAAATGGACGGTCCTTGTGTTCGGCGTAGTGCTCGCGCGCCTTGTCGCCCGAAAGTTGCGTCAGCTTCATCGCGGTGATGACGTAGCCGCGGCGCTCGATGCGCGAGATGATTTCGCCGACCAGCGATCGCGAGACCGCGTCGGGCTTGCAAAGGATAAGCGTCGTTTCTAATGCCATAGCAGGCCCCGATTACGGCACAAGCGCAAGGTTAACCTAGCATGGCCGAATTCGAACACCCGTACGCCTCTGTGGCAAGCGAACTGCGCGGGACTCGCTTTGCCGCCGTCCGGTACGTGGAATCCACCGCAAGCACCAACAACGACGCGGCGGCATTGCTCGGCGATGAAGCGCACTACGGTGCGACTATCGTCGCCGAAACGCAAACGCAAGGTATGGGCCGGATGAACCGCCCATGGCTGGCCCAGCCCGGAACCTCGCTGCTTTTTACGACGATATTGCCGCGTTCAATGCCCGCGGCTAACCTTTGGATCGTCCCGTTCGGTGTTGCGATCTGCGTAAAGCGCGCGCTCTCGCTGAGCGCCGTTCACACGCAGCTCCATTGGCCCAACGATCTGCTCCTTGAAGGCCGCAAAGTCGCGGGGATCCTCTGCGTCTCGCGCATCGTCGGCGACCGCGCATGGGTCGCGTCCGGCGTCGGCATCAACGTTCACCGAACCGCGGGAGCCGAACAAGGGATCGACCCACCGCCGGCGTTCTGCAACGACGTCGCGCCGGTCAATCGGGCCACGCTGCTGCGCGACTTGCTCCTCAACTACGACGTTTGGAACGATGCGCTCGACATGCCGCCGCGCATCGCGCGCGTTTGGGAACGCCAAGCCGGCCTTCCCGGCAGGCCGTATCGCATACGCAAAGACGGCGAGCGCTCCCCGGTTGAGGTCGAGGCGATCGCGCTCGCAAACGGCGGCGGCCTCATCGTCGAACACCGCGACGGCCGGCGCGAAACGATATCTCTCGCCGACGCTCGCGCTCTTCGATAAGGCGCGGTTTCCGGTTATTGCGGTGCGACCGTTTGCGTTGATTCGTTGTAGAATTTTACGAGGTCGGATTTGAATTTTGCGAGCGACGGCTGGTGCATGTAGACCATGTGACCGGATTCGTAGTAACCGAAGGTTACGTGTGACTGAATCTCCGGCGCGACGCCCAAATGCGAGAACGTCCATTCGGCCGCGCCGAACGGTGTCGCCATATCGAAATATCCGGCGCCGACGAAGACGCGTAGGCGGGAGTTGGTCGTCATCGCTTCTTCAATATCGGGGCTCGTCGTCGGCGCGAGCCAGCCGAATATCGATTTGCGCGTAAAGTCCCAATTTTGGTTGACGTCCCCGTTGATTTGCTTGTAGGTTTCGTCGGATTTCCAATTGAGTTCGTTGCGGGCATAACTCAAGAACATCGACTGAAAGGCGCCGCTGGAGGCGGAATCCGACGGATCGTATTCGGCCGAGTCGCCGATCTTGTCGAGGTCGTATCCGGTGTAGCGCGCGTCGAGGCGGCCGGTCGTCTTGCCCTCCTCTCGCATCAGTTCTTTCTCGAAACGCTGCGGTTGCACGCGTAGATCGGACTGCTCGATGTAGTGCGCGCTCAAGCCGATAAGTTTCGAGAGCTGCGCCGCAATTTGTGCGCGCTGATCGTGCGGAAGACGCGAACCTTGCATCAAGGCGCTCGCGAATGGACCGTTTGCGAACGTGCGCGCTTCCGCAACGACGCCTTGCAACGATCCCTTACCGGCCGACGTATCGTGGTACCAACGGACGGCCGCTTCCGTCGGAAGAAACGCCACGTAGGCGAGATCGTTTCCCGGTCCCGGCGCGATCGTATCAAAATCGAGGACAGACGAGAGTAACACGACGCCGTTGAACGACATGTTGCGATTTTGCAGGTAGTCGACCAGCGTAGCGGAGCGCGGTGTGCCGTAGCTCTCTCCGAGTAAAAACTTTGGTGAGTTCCAACGGTCGTTCAACGTCACATAGCGCTCGATGAACTGCCCGAACGCGGCGGCGTCCTGATCGATCCCATACATCGTTTTCGGATCGATGCCCGGCATCAAGCGGCTATACCCGGTGCCCGGTGCATCGATGAACACCAGATCGGACTCATCGAGCAGACTGTACTGATTGTCGACGAGTTGATAGGGCGGCCCGCCGCTGTTCTGCGCGTTCGGAAAAGCGATGCGTCGAGGCCCGAGGGCGCCCATGTGTAGGTAAACCGATGCGGCGCCGGGACCGCCGTTATATAAAAATGTGACCGGGCGCCGCGTGCGATCCGAGCCGTCTTGCGCGTACGCCACGTAGAAGACGCTTGCCTCAGGTTTGTCCTTGTCGTTTTTGAGGATGAGCGTTCCCGCCGTGGCCGTATACGCAATTTCGCGACCGTCAATGGAAATGCGGTGGTGCGTGACGGAGCTGCGTTCTTGCGGGTTCGGCGCCGCGGCGTGACGTGCGGGTGGAGCACTCTTTGTCGCCGCGTCCGCGCCGACGGATACAAGGGCGAATGCACAAACGAGGCCCGTTAGGACAATACGAATTCGCATGGCGGACAGAATTGAGGGCCGCATCGCTGCAGCCCTGCCTTATTTCACGACGCCGCCGAGAGTGACGCCCGCGCCCGAAAGTGCCGTTTTCGCACTCGCCTCGGCACCGCCGTCGATGGTGAGGCATAAATTGGATCCCGAGTTCACGGTCGCGGGTTTCGGAATCATCTTCGCGCTAACGCCGGCATCTTTGAGCGCTTTTGTAGCGATCATCGCGTCGGCGTTGGTCGCGAAAAACAGAACGATGTCTGCCATCAGCGTTCGGCCCTTTAGCTCGCGGCTTCTCCGGTTACGAGGGAGTTGAGACCTTCGGCCACATCGTTGAGATCGGCTACTCGATGGACGGCCTGCTGCATTCGATTGCTCATTTCCGCCGAGAGCGTGTCGATTACG
>JBDTFK010000066.1:0-9646 GCA_039937995.1 Vulcanimicrobiaceae bacterium
CAGTCCAAAGGCGGTTGCGGAATCGCTCGACGTCATTGCCGGCGTTTTGCCTCACGCGCTTGAATTGCTGGGCGATCGCATCACCGACGGATAAATACGCGGCATGAACTTCGCCTCGGCAGAACAGTATCTGACCGGCACGATCAACGAAACGGTTTCGCGCAGGCAGCCGTACCGTTTGGAGCGCATGCGCGCATTCATGCGCGAACTCGGCGATCCGCAAGATCGATATCCGACGATACACGTAGGGGGAACCAGTGGAAAGGGTTCGACGAGCACGATGGCTTCGGCCGTGCTCAACGCATCGGGTCTGCGCGTTGGGCTGCACACAAAACCGCATCTTTTTTCGATGACGGAACGCGCGCGCATCGACGGCGTCCCGATTTCGCAAGAGCGATTTGCCGAAGTTCTTACAGAAATGATGCCGGCGATCGAACGAACGGCCGCAGAACACGGGCGCCCGAGCTACTACGAAACGCTCCTTGCTTTAGCGTTCCGGTATTTTTTTGACGAGCGCGTCGACATCGCGGTTATCGAGGTCGGCCTCGGCGGCCGGCTCGACGGCACCAACATCATCACGCCGCAGGTTGCTGCAATCACGTCGATCGGATTCGATCACATGGACGTGCTGGGTGAATCGATCGAGTCGATTGCCGCCGAAAAAGCCGGTATCATCAAGCCCGGCGTGCCGATCGTTTCATCGGTTGACGACGAAGCGCCGAGCGCGATAGTCGAGGCGGAAGCCGCACGGGTCGGTGCACCGCTCGTCCGCGTAAGCGAGGCCGCGCATGTCGAGCTTTTCGGTTTCGCGCGAACCGCGCAGAGATATGCGCAATCGTTCGCGGTGACGACCGCGCGTGCGCGTTACGATGTCGCGATGCCTGTTCTCGGAGCGTTCCAACGCCGCAACGCCGCTACCGCCATCGTGACGCTCGAAGCGTTGCCCCCGAAGCTTCGTCCATCCGTGGAAGCGATCGAAGGTGGGCTCGCGCTCGTCGCAATTCCGGGACGAATGGAGGTCTTTCCCGGGCACCCCACCGTGATCTTCGACATCGCGCACAACGCGGAAAAGGCCGAGCACCTCACGGCCGCACTAGCCGAACACTTTCCGGACCGGCGATGTTGTTTCGTCATAGCGATCGGCGAAACGAAAGACGCCGTGCAGATCTTGCGCGCTTTTACGCGCGCTCCCGCAACCTTCGTCTTTACGTCCTTCGATACGGCCGGACGCACCGCCGCCCGGCCGCAGCGCCTCGCGAGCATCGCCGAATCCTTCGGTGCCTGGGGGCGTTCGATAGCCGATCCGGTCGAAGCGCTATCGGTCGCGCGGAGCAACGCCGCGGCCGGGGACCTGATCGTCGTAACGGGGTCAACCTTCGTGGTTGCAGAGCTACGCGCGTGGTGGCTCGAACACGTGGCAGATGCGCGCCCGAACTTTGCCTGACCGTGGTGCCCTTGCCTTGCGTGGGCGTACTATTGCTTGGGGTGAACGAACGTTTCTCATGGCGATCGTCAACGTAACGCCCGATTCGTTTTCGGGGGACGGCCGCGAAGTGGAAACCGCCATCGCCCACGCCGTGAGGCAGTGGCAGCAGGGCGCGGATATACTCGACATCGGCGGTGAATCGACCCGCCCGGGCCATCAACCCGTCGACGAGGTCACCGAACTTGCGAGGGTCATTCCGGTCATCGCCCAGGTACGCGAGCGTATTCCGAGCGCGGTAATTTCAATCGACACATGTAAGGCAAACGTGGCGCGCGCGGCGCACGCCGCGGGCGCGGATATGATCAACTCGGTCTGGGGCGCCTCCGACGAATTGATCGATACGGCCGTGGACCTGCGCATGCCGTTAGCGGCAATGCACAATCAAGCGGGGACCCACTATGAGGGCGACGTCGTTACGGCCGTCGCGGCGTTTCTCGCCGATTGCGCGCAACGAGCGCTGGAACGCGGCCTTTCGCGCGAAGCGATCATCTTGGACCCGGGCATCGGTTTCGGAAAGACGCCGAACCACAATATCCGCATCTTGCGGCGCCTCGAGCAGATCTGCGATCTCGGCTTTCCCACGTTACTCGGTACGTCGCGTAAATCCACCATCGGCAAGCTCACGCAACGAGAGCCGCACGAACGCATTTACGGTACGGCTGCGACGACCGCACTCGGCATCGCCGCGGGAATCGACATGGTTCGGGTTCACGACGTCGCACAAAACCGCGACGTCATCAGCGTTTCGGACGCGATCGTGCGCGATTGGAGGCCACAAGGGTGGACCGGGTAGCGCTGCGCGGTATCGTCGTGACCGGGCGGCACGGTGCGAATCCGGGAGAGCGCGACGTCGAGCAGTCCTTCAATATCGATCTCGATCTCGACGTTGATCTTTCGGCCGCCGCGCAAAGCGACCGCCTCGAAGATACGGTGGACTATGCCGGCATCCACCGCTGCGTGGTTACCGTCGTAGGGAAGACGTCGTTCCGATTGATCGAGCGGCTCGCAGTCGCGGTGCTCGGCGAGCTCTTTTCCGATGCGCGAATCGTACGAGCGGAACTGAAGATCGGAAAGCCGCAACTGTTGGACGGCGCAACGCCAAGCGTGACCCTCGTTCGCGATAACCCGAACTATCGCGCGTACCGCTAGGCCTACTCATGCCGAGAGCGTACATTGGGATCGGTTCCAATCTCGACGATCCCCGCGCGCAGGTCTTGCGCGCGATCGATGCGCTCGCTGCATTCGGAACGCTCGAAGCGCGCTCGTCTATCTACCGAACCGCCCCGTGGGGTGAAACCCGCCAACCCGATTTCATGAACGCCGTGGTCGCGCTTCAAACGCGGTTCGATCCGCTGAGCTTATTTCGAGAGCTCAAAGCGCTCGAGCGGCGGTTTGGTCGCGTGGAAACGGAGCGGCGTTGGGGTCCGCGGCTGCTCGATCTCGACGTTCTGCTGTATGCGGGCGTGACGAAAAATACTCCCGATCTCACGATCCCGCATCCACGGCTCTTCGAGCGGGCATTCGTGCTCGTTCCACTAGCGGAAATCGACGATTCCTACGCCGTCGCCCGGGACGCCCTGTCGCCCGAGCAGTTGAAATCGGTTACGAAGCTGTGAACGCCGGCACCGCGCCCGGCTCGGCCGGAGCAGCGCTGCCGGAAGGCGAATCGGTAGCGCTCATGTCCGACGAGCACTCCCCGACGACCATCGCCGCTCGCGTTCGCCGCCTGGCTGAGATGTTCGCAGCAACCGACCTGCTCCGGCTTCACATCGAGCGTAAGGGCGAAGCGATCGAATTGGGCCGGCGGGCGACACACCCGAACCTCGTGCCGGAGATCCCGGCCGACCTCGGCGCGCTCGTGGACGCCGCTCCGGCGCGGCTTGACGCGATTAGGTCCGACCTCGTCGGAATCTTTCATCCGAGCCGGCCCGTCCCGGCCGAAGGTGACGTGTTGGAAGGCGACCGCGAACTTGGCTATATCGAAGCGCTCGGAATTCGCAATTCGGTCCGGAGCTTGGGGCCGGGTCGAATCGCCTCGATAAAACGAAGCGATGGAGACCCCGTCGAATACGGAGCGGTGCTCTTCGAGATGGACCGCGGCTAAACGTCGACCATAGACGCTAAAGGTAGGCAACCATTTTCAAAAAGGTTTTGATCGCCAATCGTGGCGAGATCGCGCTGCGCATCAATCGCGCTTGCCAAGAGTTGGGCGTCCGAACCGTCGCGGTCTTTTCCGAAGCGGATCGCGAATCGCTCCATGTCCGGCAAGCCGACGAAGCATTTTGCGTCGGACCGGGTCCTGCAGCGCGCTCCTACCTCAATATCCCCAACATCATTTCGACGGCGCTTGTAACGGGGTGTGATGCAGTCCATCCCGGCTACGGATTCCTCGCCGAGAACGCGCGGTTTGCGGAAATTTGCGCGGATCACGGCTTAACGTTCATCGGTCCGAAGCCAAGCGTCATCGCGGAGATGGGCGACAAAGCCACTGCCAAACGCGTGATGAAAGACGCCGGCGTCGCAACGACTCCGGGCACCGGCATCTTGGGTACGGCGGAAGAAGCGAGGAAAGCGGCGGAGAGCGTCGGCTATCCGGTGCTGCTCAAGGCGACTGCGGGCGGCGGCGGAAAGGGGATGCGCGCCGTCGAGCGCGCCGGCGATCTGGCGCGCGCGTTCGCGAGCGCGACCGCCGAGGCCGAAGCGAGTTTCAAAGACGGTCGTCTCTATATGGAAAAATTGATCATCGACCCGCGGCACATCGAAGTACAAGTGCTCGGGGACGAATTCGGCAACATCGTTCACTTAGGCGAGCGCGATTGTTCCGTGCAAAAGCCGTCGCATCAGAAGTTGATCGAAGAAGCGCCGGCGTCAAATCTTTCCGTGAAAGCGCGCGACGCGCTGCACGATATGGCGGTTCGTGCGTGCAAGCACGTGCGCTACAGCAACGCGGGCACGCTCGAATTTCTCGCAAGCGGCGACAAAGTGTACTTTATGGAAATGAACACGCGCATTCAAGTCGAGCATCCGGTAACCGAAATGGTGTATGGAATCGACCTGGTGAAAGAACAGATCCGCGTCTCGGCCGGCGAGAAACTCGGCTACACGCAGAAAGACCTCGTGCCGCGCGGCCACGCAATCGAGTGCCGCATAAACGCCGAGGATTCGCGCAATAATTTTGCGCCGGAAGCCGGCACGCTTAACCACGTGATGTTTCCCGGCGGTCCCGGAATCCGCGTCGACACCCACATCTTTGCCGGCGCGAAGGTTCCACCGTACTACGACTCGATGCTCGCCAAGATTGTCGCGTTCGGCGAGACACGCGAAGCGGCGATCGCGCGGATGGAACGCGCGTTGCGCGAAACGGTCGTCGAAGGCGTCAGCACGACGATCGCGCAATGTCTCGAAATATTGGCGACGCCGCAATTCCGCAGCGGGAAATACGACATCGGATTCCTCCCCGCGCTCCTCGCCGCCCAGGCGGCGCTTCGATGACTTCGCGCAGGATGGGCCGCGAGCAGGCGCTGCAGGCCCTGTACTCGATTCTCGTCGGACATCGCGAGCCGAGTGACGCGCTTGCCGAAATCGTTGGCGGCGGAGCCGACGCAGAACACCGCGCGTTCGTAAAAGATCTCGTCTTCGGGACGCTCGACTTCGCCGACCAGGCCGATTCAAAGGTAAAACCCCTGCTCGAAGGCTGGACGATCGAACGTTTACCGACGATCGACCGTTTGTTGCTTGAGATGGGAACGTTCGAATTGCTGTGCCGTCCGCAAACGCCTCGTGCAGTCGTTATCAACGAAGCGGTAGAACTTGCAAAAAAATTCTCTACCGAAGAATCGAATAGATTTATCAACGGTGTCTTAAATGCTATCCCGCAAGAGGCCGCGCGGTCGTAAGAAGCGTGGCGGGGCATCACGCTTCATGCGTGGTGTGTTCGTCGCGCTTCTGCTCGCCGTGCTTTTTGTTGCCGGGACGGTGGCCGGTATCGTCTACGCATATTCTCGCAATCTCCCGGACATCAGCCGGATGGCGGACTACCAACCGGCAAGTTCCACGCGTATATTCGCGCGAGACGGGACGCAATTGGCTTCGGTCTATCGCGAGAACCGAGTGTGGGTTCCGCTCGCGCGCATTCCGCTCGTCGTTCAACAGGCGGTCATCGCAAACGAAGACCATAACTTTTATTCGCATCACGGCGTCGATTTCGGCGGCATCCTCCGCGCGGCGTTCGCGGACCTCACACATCGCCAATTTCAGGGCGCGTCCACGATTACGCAGCAACTTGCGCGTAAACTCTTCCTCAACAACGAAGTTTCGATCTCGCGAAAGGTTCAAGAAGCGCTTCTCGCGATGGAAATCGAGCGCTACTACACGAAATCAGAGATCCTCGAACGCTACCTGAACATCGTCTATCTAGGCTCGGGTGCCTACGGCGTCGATGCGGCGGCGCACACGTATTTCGCGCGCTCCGTCGAAAAGGTGACGCTCGGCCAGGCTGCCGTTCTTGCCGGCGTGATCGCCGCGCCCTCCGACTATTCGCCGTACGTCAACATTACGCTCGCACGCGACCGGCAGCGGCACGTTCTCGATCGCATGGTCGAGAGCGGATACATCTCGCGCGCGCAAGCCGACGATGCCGCTACCGCGTCGCTCGAACTCTCGGGTCAACGCGCGCCGGGACTGCAAGGCTACCTCTACCCGTACTACACCACGTATGTGATTTCTCAGTTGGAGAAGCTCTTCGGTAAAGTCGCGGTCGAGGAGGGCGGTCTTCAGGTGTACACCGCGCTCGATCCGCGCGCAGAACAAATCGCCCAGGAAGCCGTTTCTTGGGGCGTTCGAGAAGCTGCGGCGGAAGGCATCAACGCGCACGAAGGCGCGCTTGTGTCGATTCGCCCGTCGACCGGCGAAATCGTCGCGATGGTCGGCGGTGCGCAGTTTTCTCTCAACAATCAATTCAACCGGGCATGGCAGGCGCACCGTCAGCCGGGATCGTCGTTTAAAACCTACGTGTACACGGCCGCAATCGATTCGGGTATGCCCGCCAACACGGTGATGGACGATACTCCGGTCGGATATCCGATGGGTGACGGTACAACGTGGTATCCCAAGGACGACGATAACCGGTACTTGGGAGCGATTACGCTGAGATACGCGCTCGCGCAATCGCGCAATATCGTAGCGGTTAAACTCGCCGACCGGATCGGGCTCGACCGCGTGATCGAGTACGCGCGGCGCATGGGCATCAATTCGCCGCTCGAAGCAAATCTTTCGCTCGCACTCGGGTCCTCCGTCGTCACGCCGCTCGACCAAGCCAGTGGGTACCAAACGCTCGCAGATCAAGGCATTCACATGGAACCGACGGCGATTCGTCTGGTAAAGGACTCGCTCGGAAACACGATTCTGGACGATCAGTACCCGCAGGCGAGCGAGGTCGTGAGCGAAGGCGCCGCATATATCATGACGACGATGCTGGAAGACGTGATCAATCACGGAACCGGCTACCCGAACGCAATCATCGGCCGTCCGGCTGCCGGAAAAACCGGCACGACGTCGGACTTCCGCGATGCCTGGTTCGTCGGCTACACGCCCGATCTCGTTACCGCGGTCTGGTTCGGCAACGACAACTATTCGCCCATGAACGAGTCGTATGGCGGAAATATTCCCGCGCGCGTCTGGGCGCGCTATATGAAAAACGCACTCGCGAAAGTTCCGAAACACGATTTCCCCTTCCCGTCCGACCAAGTCGTCAAGATGGCGTGCGGGGGTGCGAGCGAGTATTATTTGAACGGTACGCAACCGGTCGGGTGCGGATACCGCGAAGCGGTCGACGCGGCGGCGCAGGCAACCTTGCCTCCCGAAGTGCTCGCTACGCCGCCGCCGGCGGAAACCGCGACGCCCGTGCCTGCGGATGCTACGCCGCCACCCGAGAGCGTCGGCGACGGCGAACACTACATGCCCTTGGATAGCGGCGCTCCGGCCGCAACTCCCTCGAGTAAGCCGGGACGTTGATGGATGGCGCTTCCGAACGCCGCGTTGAAGGCGTAAGCCGCGTTGTCGCCTATATCGGCAGGCTCATTTCGCAAAACAAAGCCCTCGGCGGAATCTCGGTGCGCGGCGAAGTCTCGGCGCTCGCGCGGAAAAACGGCAGAATCTATTTCGATCTCAAGGAAAATTCCGACGTCTTAAAATGCATCGTTTGGTCGAACGCGGCTCTCAAGCTTCCTCCGTTCCAAAATGGAAATGAAGTCGTCGTGACGGGCGACTTCGGCACATTTGCGGCCCGCAGTGAGTACCAACTCTATGTAACCTCGCTTGAAGCCGGCGGCACCGGACGGCTTTACGCGCAGTTCGAGGCTCTCAAAGCGAAGTTTCGTACCGAAGGGCTCTTCGAGGTTTCGCGGAAGCGGCCGATGCCGGGATTCCCGGCGCGCGTTGCGCTGGTATTCGCGCGCGGCAAGGGTGCGGAAGATTTTCTCACGACGATGGAGCGCCGCGCGCCGCATATCGAAATCTCCTTGATCGAAACGCGCGTGCAGGGTGACGGCGCGCAAATGGACATTGCGGAAGCGATCGATCGCGCTTCGGCAATGCCCGTCGACGTAATTGTCGTCGCGCGTGGCGGTGGTTCCTACGAAGACCTTTTCCCGTTCAATTTGGAGCCCGTCGTGCGCGCAATCGTGCGGGCAAGGCATCCGGTGCTCACCGCGATCGGACACACTGCCGACCGTCACCTGGCCGATGAAGTCGCGGACCACGTTGAGGAAACGCCCTCAAATGCCGCCCAATATTTCGGCGAAATCCGCGACGGGCATTTGCGCCAAGTAGACCTGCTTCGACGCCGGATCGATTCGCGCGTTCTCGATTCACTACGCGTGCTCGCACAACGCTACGATCTCGCGACCGACAGGTTAGGGCGCGCGGCGGTCGCGCTCGTCTCCTCGCATCAGTCGAATGTGTTGAAGCTGGAACGGCGGTTGGAGGCGCAAACGCCGTTTGCAAAGCTGGCGGCGCGCGAGAAAGCGCTGGCGCTGGCATCAGCGCGGTTGCGAGCGGCGTCGGGCACGTTTGCGCGAGTAAAACAGCAGCGAATAGATACCGGTCGCGAGCATTTGCGCCGGGCGCGTATCGATCTTTTCCGGAGCGCCGGAAATCGCGTCCGGTTGCTCGATGCTCAACTCGGCCGCTTCGATCCCGAGGCGACGTTGAAGTTGGGTTACGCGCTCATATACGCACGTGGAAAACTTCTTCGCGATGCTTCGGACGTGTCCGCGGGCGCGACGATTGAAGCGAAGCTTGCGCGCGGGACGGTTCGCGCCCGCGTAGAAGAGACCACGCACGATGAGTGACGCGCAACCGGGTCCGTTCGAAGAAAAGTTGGCTCGCCTTGAAGCAATCGTGAAAGAGCTCGAGGAAAGCTCCGTCGGCCTGGACCGGGCCGTCACGCTGTTCAAGGAAGGAAAAGCGCTCGCCTCGGAATGCGAAGCGCTGCTCAAAGATGCGCAGATGCACGTAACGACCGCGATGGGCGATACTCCGTCGGCCTAGGAGTTTGTCTCACTTGAGCGCGTTTCCGTCTCCGGGAACCGGAAATGGCCCGAGTCCGACAAACCCCTCGCGTTCCGATTCGTGCGATACGGCATGACCGAGCGCCTAGATGACGTCGTTGCACGGCGCAACGGCGTGACGCGATCGCAGGCGCGCAGTCTCATTATGGAAGGTCGCGTTCGCATCAACGGCGTTCCCGCAACCAAGGCCGGTCAGAACGTCGCGCGCGGTGCGGTCATCGAAATTGAGGAACCACGTCGATTCGTAAGCCGCGGCGGAGAGAAACTCGAGCGCGCGCTCGATGCGTTTTCGCTCGACGTCCGCGGACGGTCGGGGCTCGATGTCGGAGCCTCGACCGGCGGCTTCACGGACTGCCTTTTGCAACGCGGCGCGTTGCGCGTCACGGCGGTGGATGTGGGGTACGGACAGCTCGATTGGAAATTGCGCAACGATCCGCGAGTAGCCGTGATGGAACGCACCAATTTCCGCCATCTTCCCGATACCGCGTTCCCGGGCGGATTCGATCTCATCGTCATTGACGCGTCGTTTATTTCACTGCGAACGATCCTTGCGCGCGCCGTTACCTACCTCGACCGCTCGGGCGCCGTCGTC
>JBDTFK010000067.1:0-9510 GCA_039937995.1 Vulcanimicrobiaceae bacterium
GGGTTCGAATGCGCGCTCGAACGCCACCGGTTCGTCGGCCAGGTTGAGAAATATGAAACCTTCCCAAACCGATGCGGCCGCTTTGCGCAGAGGGTAGTCGGCGGTTGAAAAGCCCGGCACGTCCGCCATGTTGCGCGCGACTTTGAGCGCGCCGTCGAGCCCGTAGGTCCAGGCGTGATACGGGCATTGAATCGAGCCGTTGAAGTGTCCGGAGTGCGTCTGGCAAATACGCGTGCCGCGATGGCGGCAAACGTTGTAAAATGCTCCTATATTCCCCGCATTGTCGCGCGTAACGATGAGACTCTCGCCCGAGATTTCGGCAAGAAAATACGCACCGGGTTTTTCAAGTTGCTCGGTTCGCCCAACGCAGATCCAGTCACGCATGAAGATACGCTCGCGTTCCATCGCGAAAACATCAGGCGATGCATACCAACGCGACTCCAGCGTTCTCGCGCCGGCGTTAACATTTGGCTTGACGAACGCAGTCATGTGCGATACTCCCTGCTACCGAATATCTTTCGGCAATTCTTCCGGAGGGGCCGCTATCCTTCGGGTCGTATCAGCATTTCACCGAATGCCCTTCGGCGAAGGCGCCCTTTGCGTCGTATAAACTAAGGAGCGGTCCTATGGAGGCTGGAAGCCCGGTTCGACTGGAACGTTCCCTGCCGCGAGCAGCCTATTGGGATCCCGATTTCTACGCGCGCGAGCAACGCTCAATTTTCGGGAGCCAATGGGTCTACGCAGGCCGCACCGCCGACTTCGCCGAGCCGGGCTCGTACCGTGTCATCGAAGTTGCGGGCGAAGGCGTGATCGTTATCCGCGCGCAGGACGGCCGGCTTTACGCCCACATCAATCTGTGCCGCCATCGCGGGAGCCGCTTGCTCTGCGGCGAGGGCGTGGTACGCGGCGCGATCCGCTGCCCCTACCACGCCTGGGCATACGCTGCCGACGGGCATCTGGTCGCATCGCCGTTCGTGGAACGCGAGTCGATTCCCGAGAACGCGCGCCGGCTGCACCGGGTCGGGGTCGATGAGTGGGGCGGCTTCGTATTCCTCAACCTCTCCCCGGACGACGCGGATGTCCCGGGAGCCGCGCTGCGCGAGCAACTCCGCGACATACCCGGGCGCCTGATACGCTATCCCTTATCCGAACTCCGCATTGCCCGCTCGCTTGAATACGACGTAGCGGCGAATTGGAAGGTTCTGCTCGAGAACTATAACGAGTGCTATCACTGCGCGGGGGTCCATCCGGAACTCTGCAAACTCGTGCCGGCATTCAAAGCGCGCGGCGGTTCGGGTCTCGATTGGGAACGCGGCATCCCGCACCGCGAGGGCGCGTACACGTTTACGGAATCCGGTACCACGTCCCGCGCACTGTTCGACGGACTCAACGAAGACGAACGAACCAGACACAAAGGCGAACTCATCTACCCGAACATGTTGCTCAGCCTCTCGGCCGATCACGTCGCGGCGTTTACGATTCGCCCGCACGCGCCGGATCGAACGAGCGTTACCTGCGACTTTCTCTTTCATCCGAGCGAGATCGGCAAACCGGATTTCGACCCATCCGACGCCGTTGATTTTTGGGACATCGTCAACCGCCAAGACTGGGCGATTTGTGAAAACGTTCAAACCGGGATGCGTTCCCATAAATTTCACTTCGGCTACTACGCCCAAATGGAAGACTGCAGCCTCGACATGCGCCGTTATATTGCCGAGCATCTCGGCTCCGGCGCAATCGCCGTCGAGGACGCGGAATGAATCGCGAGTACGATGCAATCGTGCTCGGCCTGGGAGGTATCGGAAGCGGGGCTGCTTATTGGCTTTCAAAACGCGGCGCGCGCGTACTCGGCATCGAACAATTTGCTCTCGGGCATGCGCGCGGCGAATCGCACGACCACTCGCGGATCATTCGCCTCTCATATCACGCGCCAAACTACGTAGAGCTTGCAAAACAAGCGTATGCCGCATGGAGCGCGCTCGAAGCCGACGCAGGCGAACGCGTCGTTTTCAAGACCGGGGGCCTCGATTTGGGCCCGCGCGCAGGCGCGATCCCGCTCGAAGGCTATGCCGAGGCGATGTCGGCTTCCGGAGTCGCTTTCGATCGGCTCGACGCGGCAGAGATTCGCCGCCGTTACCCGGCTTTCACGATCGGCGAAGATGTGTGCGGACTTTTTCAAGCCGAGAGCGGCATCGTAGCGGCCGAACGTGCAACCGCGGCGCACCAGCGCGCCGCGCGCGACCACGGCGCGACGCTCTTGGACGCGACGGCAGTCGGCCGTATCCGCCTTGAAGGCGGCGAGATCGTCGTTGAAGCCGCCGGAAGCGCGTACCGCGCCGCTCACCTGATTATCGCGGCGGGCCCATGGACCAACGGCGCGCTCGCGAATTTCGGAATGCATCTGCCCCTCGAAGTTACCAAAGAGCAGGCGATGTACTTTACGCCTTCGGACCTCGCGCCGTTTGCCTTCGGACAGTTTCCGGTGTGGATATGGATGGACGACCCCTCATTTTACGGATTCCCCGTTTTCGGCGAGACGCGCGCGGTAAAAGTAACGCAAGATGCCGGCGGAAAAGCGGTGGATCCCGACACGCGCAGCTTTGAACCCGATCCGGAAATCACTTCGCGAGTGCGAACCTTCCTCTCGAAAAATTTGCCGGCGCTTAACGGGCCGGAACACCTTACAAAAACGTGCCTTTACACGCTCACGCCCGATCGTGATTTCGTGATCGACACGTTGCCGGATGTGAAGAACGTCCATCTCGCAATCGGTGCGGGGCACGCATTTAAGTTCGCGTCGGTCATCGGCCGTATTCTAAGCGAACTCGCACTCGAAGGCAAAACGGAAAGCGACATCGCGGAGTTCACGTTGCAGCGGCCGATCCTACAAATGGCCGAGCCTCCAAAAACGTATATGGTTTAACGCCACACATCGGTCCCCGACGCAATCGTACACTATCGGAAACTGAAAGGTCAGCGCACGCACATGGCACGCACATACGACGCAATTATCATCGGCGGTGGTCACAACGGACTCGTGACGGCCGCGTATTTGGCAAAACAAAAGTGGAAGGTTCTCGTTCTCGAACGTCGCTACATCGTCGGCGGCGCTTGCGTCAGCGAGGAGACGTTTCCGGGCTACAAAGTATCGACGGCGGCGTACGTCAACAGCCTGTTTCGCCCGGAAATCGTGCGCGACTTGCGTTTAAAAGACTACGGATTTGAAGCGATCGAACGCAATCCGGCGTCGTTTTCACCGTTTCTCGACGGCCGCTATTTGATGCTCGGGCGCGGCATTGCAACCGACGCCACCGAAATTGCGAAGTTCAGCAAACGCGACGCCGAAGCGTTTCCGAAATACGAAGCGATGCTCGAACGCGTCGCGCAGGTCATCGAACCGACCCTCACCCAGATTCCGCCAAACGTCCTGCGGCCCGGGCTCGCCGATTTGATCGGGATGGGAAAGATGGGCCGGACCATGCAAAAGATGGGCCCGGGCATGAACGAGGCGATCGAAATGCTCACGGGCGCGGCGCGACCGATTTTGGATCGCTGGTTCGAGTCGGAAGAACTCAAGGGTACGATGGCAACCGACGCGATCATCGGTGCGATGATGTCGCCGTCGATGCCGGGTACGGCCTACGTTCTCTTCCATCACGTCATGGGCGAAACCAACGGCAAGAAAGGCGTCTGGGCGTACATGCGAGGGGGCATGGGCGGCCTGACTCAATCGCTTGCGAACGCCGCAAAGGATCTTGGCGTCGAGATCAAGACCGAAGCCGAAGTCGCGAAGATTTTAACGAAGAACGGCGCCGTCACCGGCGTCGCCCTTGCGAACGGAGACGAATACAAGGCGAAGCGCGTTGCGAGTTGCGTCGACATGCATCTGACGTTCGAGAAATTTCTCGATCCAAAAACGTTGCCCCCGGACTTTGCGGCAGCCGTTTCGCGGATATCGTACGATTCGGCTTCCGTTAAAATCAACGTGGCGATCGACCGCTTGCCGAGCTTTACGGCACTTCCCGGCCATGAGCCGGGCTTGCAGCATCACGGTACGGTTCATTTGTGCCCCGACCAAGACTTCATCGAACGCGCCTACGACGACGCAAAGTACGGCGAGCCCTCAAAAACCCCGGTCGTGGAATTCTGCATGCCGTCGTCGCTCGATTCAACGGTCGCGCCGCCGGGCAAACATCTGGTGTCGATGTTCGTGCAATACGCCCCATATAAACTCAAATCGGGACCCTGGACCACCGCGATACGGGAAGATTTTGCCGACCGCTGCTTCAACATTATCGAACAGTATTGTCCGGGGTTCAAAGATTCGATTCTCGACAAACAAATTCTGAGCCCGGTCGATATTGAGGAGAAATTCGGTTTAACGGGCGGCAACATTTTCCAGGGAACGATGCCGGTGCATAACCTCTACATGCTGCGCCCGGTCCCGGGTTATGCCGATTACAAGACCCCGATCAAAAACTTGTTCATGTGTGGTGCGGCCACGCATCCCGGCGGCGGCGTCATGGGCGCTCCGGGCTGGAACGCCGCGCGCGTTATGCTCAAGAGTTAACTACAACACGCTTGGAGGTATTACAAAGAATGGCTACGGTTCCATTAGTTAGTTCCGGCACGAAGGGCCCGCTGGGCGCCGTGCATCTTCCGCGCCTTTGGTTGAAGCTTTCCCTCGCAGCGCACGGGCAATTGCCGGGCGACTACGACGAATGCGGCAAAGGCTTCGATCAGATGACCCTTGACGCACTCGGGCTCGACCGGCAGAAAACGATCGATTTCGTGCGCAAGAATCATCCGTCGTACATGGAGTTCGAACATTGGGTAGTCGAGCAAAACGGCGGTCACGTCGATCCGGCTCGCGTTGAAAAACATAACGCCGCGGTACACGGGTACAACCATTCCGATCAGCTTTGCTCGGAAATGCGCAAATCGTCCGGAATCGAGCACGAGCACGTCAAGGACGCGGTCACGCTCAACACCATGGAAGATCTCGACGCGTTTCACAAGCAGATGCACCACCACTAATGATCGCATCCCAAAACACAACGGTAGTCCTGGACGATGGTTCGGTGACGACCGTCGAACGTTGGGGAGAAACGGGGCCCGTCATGCTGTGCGTACACGGCATGACGAGTTCCCGGAAGTCTTGGACGCGCCTCGCGCAACGCTACGCAAACCGCTTTCGTGTGGCAGCCTACGATCAGCGCGGCCACGGCGATAGTGCGGCCGTGCGCGGTCCGATGACGCTCGAACGCGGTATCCGCGACTTGGAAAACATCCTTCTCGCAATCGGTGGTGCCGATGTACTCGTCGGGCATTCATGGGGTGGTGCGGTCGTTGTGCGAGCGGGTGCGGCGGTGCCGGTACGCGCCGTCGTCGCGATCGACCCCATGATCGTGCAAGTCGACGACGAGTGGTACGACGAATACCTCGTGGAACTCGAGGAAAGGTTTAGCCTATCGGGGTCGGAACGCGATGCGGCAACGCGCAAGGAATATTCCGGCTGGCATGTCGACGACGTTGAAGGCGCGGTCCATGCCGTACACGCAATGATTGCGGAGCCGATTGCGCGGCTGCGTTCGGACAATCTCGGCATGGATTGGGATTTGCGTCCGGATATCGCGCGCTACGAGAAGCCCCTTCTGCTCGCAATGGCGGGACGCGAGGGGAGTATCGTGCCGCCGAATGTGGCCGGTGAAATCGACAGTCGGCATGGCAAGGGCGTGAAGATCGTTACCTTTGCAAATGAAGGACACAATCTGCACCGCACGGCGTTCGACGATTTCGCGAAGGCCCTCGATACATTCCTCAATGACATCCCGTTGGCATAGCCGCACGAAACAACCGTTGCACGCCAAAAACCGTTCAAGGACCCGCGGCGAAATCGTTGAAGCGATGCACCCGATATCAATCGTCATGCCGGTGTAGCTCAGGGGTAGAGCTTTCGTTTTGTAAGCGAAGGGTCGTGGGTTCGAATCCCACCGCCGGCTTTTGCGCTCCGGTGCGAAGGCGATCTAGCCAGGATGCGAGGTCGGCAGTTTCCGGCGCGCTAATTTCATGAGCGATCGGATAACGGCGAGCCGTCACGTTCGCTCCACTGTGGTCGCGAAGGTAGGCCGAGGTGCGCGTGACGAGATCGGCTGGAATAACCCGATCGAACGAACCGTGGCCGTAGAATATTTCGAGATTCGCAAGCCGGTTTTCGGAAATCGGCAGGCCGGCATCGAAAGGGAGCGTGCCGCTCAAGAGAACCGCGCCAGAAAACCGCGATGGCCGGTCGAAGAGCAGCGCCGCCGCCATGGCCATCCCCGCGCTAAAACCCACGAGGCAGATCCGCTGAGGTTCCCGGCGTCCGCCGCCGAGCGAATCGAGCCAAGCGTGAAGCCATTCGATTGACGCACGCAAACTCGCAGGCTCCGCGCGACCGACTCCCCGGCTCTCGCTCCACGTATATCCGCCTTCATCGGTTACAAGCGGCCCGCGTACGGACGCGATCGCAAACGCCGGATCGATTGCGGGAGACAGTTCGAACAGATCGCTCTCATCCGCTCCGCGGCCATGCAAGAGAACGAGCAACGGGGGCCGCTCGTTTTGCAAGGGAACTTGAGCCTTGCGCCACTTCACGACCGGCGGGTTTTGGATCATGATTCGCGACGTTTCGCCACCGTCCATCGCGTTCCGCGCGGCTCATTAAAGTTCTCCCCTCGTGCGATAGCGAAAAAGCACCCCGATGCAAGACGTCAAACCCAAGTGGCAGGAAAGTGGGCTCGTGCTCGTGTGCGAGCGGTGCTTTAAGGAGCGCATTCCCGAAGAAACGCCCGAAATTGCGGAAAAGATCGGCAGCTTCAACTTGCGCGATTGGTTGAAGTCGGAGCTCAAAGCGCACGGTGAGTGGGGCCCGCTTCGCGTGATCTCGACGAGTTGCATGGACGTCTGCGCCAAGGGAAAAGTGACGGTCGCGATCGAGTCGCAGACCGGCGGAGAACCCGCGGAGGTCGTGATCGTCGATCCGATCGACGATAAGAAAGAGCTTTACGAGAAGATCGTGCGAAAGCTCGGTCGCAAGCCTTAAGAGCGCGCAATCGCTCGGAAAAGTTCGAGATGCGCCGCGGCGCTGCGATCCCAGTCAAAGCCTTTCGCACGCGCTAGCCCGCGCCCGCGAAGATCCTCACGCAGCTGCGCATCGCGCACGACTCGCTGCAGCACGTGCGCCCATGCATCCGCATCGCCGGGCTGAGAAAATAACGCGGCATCGCCGCATATCTCCGGCAAGCAGCTTGCTCGCGAAGCGAGCACGGGCGTTCCGCACGCCATGGCCTCGACTGCGGGCATCCCGAAGGTTTCGTGGTACGAAACGAGTCCTAGTGCAATCGCGCCACGGTAGAGCGCGCGCATGCGATCGTTGTCGGCGCCTTCCAAATCGTCCCCAACCTCGCCCGCTCGAACGATGCCCGGCAACTCCGGGGCTCGCGGGCCTGCGATGGCGATCGGTGGTCCGTCTTCAGCGGGCCACACGCGGCGACACGCCTCGTACAACATCGGAAAGTTCTTGCGCGGCTCGGTCGCATCGCCGACGAACAACAGATACGTACCGGCAGCAATGGCGGGCGGCAGCGGCTCGGCGACACCGGGCGAGAACGACATCTCAACGCCGTGGTAGATTACGGTGATCCGCTCCGGCGGAATTTCGAAGACGTCTCGGATTTCGGATTTCCCAAACTCCGAGACCGCGATGAAATGCGTCGCGCTACGCGTTGATTCCAGAAACGGATCCTGCTCCCGCGCGCGGGCCTGCAGATCGGGATTCGGATAGCGAAACGGCACGGCATCGTGAATCGTTACGACGCTCGGCTTCTTCGACGGAAAGAACGTGCCGTTGGCCGGATGCCATACGACGTCTTGCCGATCGCTTACGCGGGAGGCGACGCGAAAACGATCCGAGCCGAGCGCACGGGCGAGCGCGCGCCGGTAGCGAAACGGAAACGGACCGTAGTGCAGCAGCGTTAGGTCGACGTCGTCGCGTGCGATCAAGCGGCGTAACACGGCGCGCTCGTAGCGGCCGATCCCGCGGGTGTCTTGAGCGACGACGCGAGCGTCGACGGCAAGCATCAACGTTTCGGCTGCCGGGTTGCGCTCCATGCGAGCAATCGTTGCGGAGATTATCGTCATAACCCTCCGCTGCTTGCACGTGTTGTACAGAATACGGCGACCAAGCCAGAGGCATCCCACGAGGTAGGCGTTCATGGACAAACGGTTAGACTATGCGACTGTCGCACCCGGGGCGCTTACGTCCCTCTACGCCGCAGGCGCTTACGTTGCAAAATCGACGCTCGGTGCGACGCTCGTGGTCCTGGTTCAATTGCGTGCGTCGCAAATAAACGGCTGCGAATTCTGCAAGGCATTGCACAAACTTCAAGCCGAAGCATTGGACGTCGGTCGCGAACGAATCGCCGATTTACCGAACTGGAAGGACTCGAACGCGTATAGCGCTCGCGAGCGAGCGGCACTCCTTTGGACCGAACATCTTACCCTAATATCCCAAAATCACGTTCCGCAGAGCGTATACGATTCGGTCCGAGCGGAATTCAGCGAGGTGGAGCTCGTCGACCTCACCCTCGCAATCACGACAATCAATGCGTGGAATCGATTTGCGATCGCGTTTGCAACCCCACCGGCTCAGGCCGAAGTGGTCTTCAAGACGTTGCACTCTCACGCGCGCCCGGAGTAGGCCCTTTTGAGACGGATGTCGCAGTTCGAGTATGACGCGAGTTATTGAAATCGGAAACCAAATAGTCCGAGAATATAATGCATACTGACGTCGTGCGGAGGGCTTCATGGGGAACGGGGATCTTGTCCTCAAGATATTTCTCGTCGTGGCGGCGGTCGCGATCGGCTCGATGGTGCTTTTCGCAAATGCCGGTGCGCGCTCGCCGATCTCCCAAGAGGCCGTCAACGCGCGCGGCTATGCGTTACGACGCTACTGGTTCTGGGCGGTCCTCATCGGCGCGGTCCTCGCCTTCGCGCTCACGATCCCGCACTTTCCGTATCCTAGCGCGCACGCATCGATGACGGACGAGCACATCACCGTCGTCGCCGAGCAGTACGGGTTCACGCTGCCCCCCACGATCCCGCGCGACCGGCCGATCATCTTCGACGTCACGTCCAAAGACGTCAATCACGGGTTCGCGATCTACGCACCGGACGGCAGCCTCTTCAGTCAGGTGCAGGCGATGCCTCAATACATCAACCATCTCCCGGTTACGTTCACCGTTCCCGGTCATTACACGCTGCGTTGCCTCGAATACTGCGGAATCGCGCACGCCTCGATGCAAGGGGGGTTCGACGTCCGATGACGACTATGCCGAACGAACGCGTCCCCGGTAGGCGCGTCATGTGGACCTATATCCTGACCGGCCTCACGATCTTCGCCCTGATGCTGGTGGCCGGCATCGGGCTACGCGCGTCGCAGGCGGGCTGGATCCCGCTCGATCCGGGAAC
>JBDTFK010000068.1:0-3627 GCA_039937995.1 Vulcanimicrobiaceae bacterium
TGCGAGAGCGGAGTGACGTCATTCTGAGCGATCGCATTGAAGCGATTCATCGCCGTTCCCGCAGTACGTACGGTAGGCCGCGAATTAAGGCTGAATTGAAAGATGCCGGTGTTTCGGTAAGCAACGACCGAAAACTTCTACCGCTATGGTGAACGAAATGCTCGCAAAGATTCTGTGCCACAACCTTTGCGTTCTCGTGCAGTCGATTTACGAACTCGGTATCGAGGCGACGTTCTGGAACAACCAAAGCGCATGACATCATCGGGACTTGCTCATGGCACCAGGCGGAAGTGCCCGTGCCGCCGCGCCCAATTCCATCGCAATCCGCAGATAGTCGTCTATGCTAGTGGGCGGTGTAAGCGCAGGAGTTTCGACCCTTGCGGCACTTGCTATATCCCGGTGGAGGGTATCAATTCGCTGCGCAAAGGCGCTTGCAAGCTCGGCCGCAGTCTGAAGATCGGATTGCCTCGTAACTAAATTTAAGTGCATCGCGTTCATGAGGCGAACCAACCAGCCTTGAGACGCCCTCCTTTCCTTAATGCGCTTCTCAATCTCGTCTCGGAGCCGATCGGCCTGTATCGTCAACCCTGGAACGCCATAGCTAACTGTTGCAACCACGCTATCGGTAATTGGTGGAATCGTATCGACAAGCGTTCTCGTGTGTACGATGGTTTGGGCCAGGCGCTCCGGCTTCAAATCTTCTGCGTTTACATTGCCGCGCACTTGATAAAGGAGAGCAAACATTTGCTGATTCTGCGTCGTAGTCTCAGCGTGACGAGCTTGTGCCTCCAGGCGACTTTGCCCGGCGGCAACAATCCACCAAATGACGCCCGCGATGACCGGGATGGGGACAACTACATTCCAGGGATATTCAAGGCTCAGCACCACGAATAGGCCGATGAAGAGGCTGACAAGTGCCGCCGGAACCTGGTCTGAAGACAGGCGAAATTTTCGGAGTCGTGTGAGGGACAAGACGACCACGCAGAGGGCCACGTCAACAGCGAAAACTGTTGACGTGGGCATATGCCTAACGTTTGAGGGGTGACCCATGATGTGGGCGGCGTTCGCCTGCGCTCGCGTATGGTTTTGGGTGGCCGGAGCGCGCATCGCTTTGCTTTTAGTTACGAGTCTTTCCACCCTACGTTATTGCGCCGTGACGCTTGGCTGTTCCGCGCACCGAACGGTTCAGAACGCCGTCTGCCCATAAAATCAGGCCGCTACCCATAAAATAGGCCCGAAAAGCGATTTAATGGGCAAAGCCGCAATAGATATATCATCTTGACATCTGTCAAGTCCGACCTTACCCTCGAAGGATGACAGCATTCGCCGAGCAGTTGAATTCCGCGATGGAGACAGTTGGAATGTCTGCCGCGGAGCTTTCCCAAAAGAGCGGGATTAGCGAATCCGCGGTCTCCTTGCTGCGCTCGGGCCGCCGGGAGCCTTCGTATCGTACGCTGCAGCGTTTGACGCCGATCCTTCCCGACCTCGCGCCCCAGCCGACGGCCGAGACGCCGTTCGATTCAATCGAAGATGCCATCGACGACATTCGCGCCGGCAAAATGGTGGTCGTCCTCGACGACGAGGATCGCGAAAACGAAGGCGACTTGGTAATGGCCGCGCAGATGGTAACGGCCGATGCGATTAATTTCATGCGTAAAGAGGCCGGCGGGCTGATCTGCGTTCCGTTGCTTGGGCGGCGGCTCGACGAATTGCAAATTCCGCAAATGGTAAGCGACAATACGGCCGTACACGAAACCGCATTCACCGTTTCCGTGGAGGCGCGCGGCATTACGACGACCGGAATCTCCGCACACGACCGCGCGGCGACGATTAACAAGCTGCTCGATCCCGACACTCGGGCCGCCGATATGTTGCGTCCCGGACATACGTTTCCACTGCGCGCGCGCGAAGGCGGCGTGTTGGTGCGGGCCGGCCAAACCGAGGCGTCGGTCGACCTGGCGCGACTCGCGGGGCTCTACCCGGCGGGCGTCATCTGCGAAATTATGGCCGAAGACGGAACGATGGAGCGATTGGCGGGGTTACGGAAATATGCCGACCGTCATGGACTTCGGCTCATTACCGTGAAGGATCTGATAGCATACCGCATGCGCACCGAAAAACTCGTTAAACGCGTTGCCGAATTCAATTTGCCGACCACGACCGGAAACTGGAAGGGCGTCGCGTACGAAACGACGATCGACGGCAACACGCACGTTGCGCTCACAATGGGCGATATCGGCAATGGGAAAGACGTCCTCGTCCGCGTCCACTCGGAGTGTCTCACCGGCGACGCGCTGCACTCCATACGCTGCGACTGCGCGGCTCAGCGCGACGGCGCGATGGAAATGATTAAAGCGGAAGGTCGCGGCGTATTCCTCTACCTTCGTCAGGAAGGACGCGGCATCGGGCTTGCAAACAAACTGCGCGCCTACGAACTTCAGGACAAAGGCGCCGATACCGTGGAAGCAAACCTCGCGCTCGGATTACCGGTCGATAAGCGCGACTACGGAATAGGCTCGCAAATCCTGGTCGACCTCGGCGTGCGAGAATTGCGCCTCATTACCAACAATCCGCGAAAAATCTTTGGGCTTGAGGGCTACGGCATCAAGATTACCGACCGCGTTCCCATGCAAACCAAACCAACGGCGTACAACAAGCGATACATCGCCACAAAGCGCGCGAAACTCGGCCACATGTTCGACGACGACACGGTCGCTTCGTGAAGGCGAACGAGACGTCCGGTTCTCGCCGTAAACTCGTCGTGCCCGACTGTTCCGGAAAGCGATTTGCAATCGTCGCCGCGCGTTTCTATCAAGAGTTGAGCGACTGGCTCGTGGACGGCGCGAAGCGCGCGCTCCGCGATTGCCACGCCGACGCGAGCGATGTCGTCGTCTACGACGTTCCCGGCTGCTTCGAACTTCCTATTGCCTGTCGCCGTTTGATCGATTCGTCGGAACGCGTGGACGGTGTGGTGGCGGTCGGTGTCGTTATTCGGGGTGAAACGCCGCATTTCGATTTCGTTGCAGGTGAATGTGCGCGCGGAATTATGGATATTGCGCTGCTCACCGGCGTGCCGATCGGTTTCGGCGTGTTAACGACGGAAAATCTTGCGCAGGCCCAGGAGCGCGCCGATCCTAAACGCGGTGACAAAGGGTACGAGGCTGCGATCGCGGCCGCAACGCTCATTCACGTTTCGGGTAACCAGCCGCGCGCCGGTTTTCGATAAAGAACCGGAGTCTGCGAAATCAGCAGACATTCACGCGTAGCTTGGTAGGCCAACCAAACAAAGGAGGGGTTCGCTTGCCGGAGGCGCATTTACGTTGCCTTAACAAATCGTGAGTGGAGGCTCCGACCAAGTGGAAGATAAGACGCTGACCTGTAAAGACTGTGGGCATCCGTTTGTTTTCTCAGAGCGCGAACAATTATTTTTCGCGGAGAAAGGTTTTCAAAACCAGCCGCAACGATGTCGCGAATGCCGCCAAGCTCGCCGTTCCTCGGTCGGGACGGCCTCGCAGGGTACGATTCCCCAACGTCCGAGTGTGGAAGCCGTGTGCGCCGAATGCGGCGTAACGACCACGCTGCCGTTTCGCCCTCGCGGCGATCGGCCCGTCTACTGCCGAACGTGCT
>JBDTFK010000069.1:0-10801 GCA_039937995.1 Vulcanimicrobiaceae bacterium
GAAATCTCCGGACGAACCTCGACCACCGCTTTGAGGCGAGTCGGTTTGCCGTCCTCTTCGGGCAGCAACTCCATCTTCGGCCGGTCGACCGGATCGAGATCGTGCTCGCGGATGGCCTTGATGTAGATTTCGGGAACGACTTCTTCCATCGCCTGGCTCGAGATAGACTGGGTGCCGTACGTCTGCTCGAAGACTTTGCGCGGCACTTTGCCCGCGCGAAACCCGGGCAACTTCACGTTTCGCGCAAGTTTACGGAAGGCGCGCTCTTCGGCGGCTTCCAGCTCTTCGGGCGTGATGGGGATTTCGAGCTCGACCTGCGTCGGGGCCAGGCGGGTCAACGTCGAGGTACTCAAGAGTGCTGCTTTCTCTCGGGATATAAAACAATAAGGGCGCTTGGCGTTTTTGCGCCGGCGCCCCTATCCAAAATGGAGCGGAAGACGAGATTCGAACTCGCGACCCTCGCCTTGGCAAGGCGATGCTCTACCACTGAGCTACTTCCGCGGACTCCCGTGTCGCCGTTGTAAACCACCGGTAAAACCTGTGGTGGGCGCGCAGAGACTCGAACTCTGACGGGTTGCCCCACTGGAACCTAAATCCAGCGCGTCTGCCAGTTCCGCCACGTGCCCGGGCGGCGACCCCCAAGAATAGAACGCTTGCGGCGCTTTTCCTCCCGCCCGCGAAAAAATCCGGATTTTTGCGCGGTTCCGGGGAAAGCGAGGGGTACACAACCGGGACGCTAATCTTTTCCGGCGAGGTGCGAGTGAGCGAACTACACGGCAGAACGTCAACCGATCTTACAAAAAGGCTCTTCGGCGAAGAGTACTACGCGGATTTTCCGATGTGTGATTTTCCGGAAAACGCGACGGTTTTAGACGTCGGATGCGGCAGTGGCCGCTACTTGCGCGAGTTGTCGTCGCGCGGCGTTCGCGCGATCGGCATCGAACCCAACGCCGAGCGTTTCGAAGCGAGCAAGAATGCGGGGTTTACCGTGGTCCGCGCCGGAGCAGAGCATTTGCCGTTCGACGACGGCTTCGCCGACGTCGTGTTGTGCAGCGTGGCGCTACCTTATACGGACGAACCCAAGGCCGTGGCGGAATGGGCGCGCGTGCTCAAAGCCGGCGGCGAAGTGCGCGCTTCGTATCACGGTTTCGGTTACGCGCTCTGGTTGATCTCGCGCGGTCCCGGATTGCGGCGCCGCCTCTTTGGAGCAAAGATGATTGCGCAGACTTGGCTTTACTGGCTCACCGGCAAGACGTTCTTTGGCGATCGATCGTTTTGCCAAACGACGAATCGCATGAAAACGTACTACGCAAAAACCGGTTTCACGCTTCTGGAAATCGATGAAGGCCGGCCGTTCTGGGGCTGGCCCGTCGTCATTTTCCATCATTTGCGCAAGAGCCCGGCCGCGTAGTGCGCCTCTTCGCGATTACGTTCGGGTTCTTGCTACTCTTAGCGTGCTCTTCGACTTCCAGCGCGCCGATCGAAACCGCCGCATCGAGCGATGCGATTGCGCCGGTTGCGCCGCGCGCCGACTGCTTGAAAGACGCGCGGGCGGCCGCAGCTGATTCCGCAGCGGCGACGTATTCGGGTGCGGCGGTTTCGCGCGTGCTAAAGTTTGACGACGGCGGATTCCCCGGACCTACGGGGCAAATGACTGCCGGATCGGGGCGCCAAACGTCGGTCCTGTGGCCCGATCCTTGCTCGTCGAAGCAGATCGTCGCGACATCCTCGCATCAAGCCGGTGCGGGCTCGCCCATCCTGCCGTTCGTCACCCTGATCGACGGAGCGACCGGCGCCGTAACCGGACCCAGCGAAATCGCAAGCGATACCACCGCGGGCGCCGCGAGCACCCAACACGACATCCCAAGTGTCGCGCTCGCATTTTCGGGCGGTTTCACCTGCGTTGCTTACGGCGCGCAGTCGACGTATCGCCCGTACGCACCGCCCGAATCGTGGTACGCGTTCGACGAGCGGGGAGGGCCGGGGACGACCTATGCCGCCGAGCCGATGGTATGCGGTTCCAATCTCGGCGGATCGAACGATCCCACTTCATTCCTATGCACGTCGGGATGCACGGTAACGAGCGATTCAAACAAAGTGTTTATGCCGGTCACCGGTATCTCCGAAGCGGCACTTGCATACCGTTGCGTCGCGCCGGGATGCGTGGAGGTGACGACGGGACAGGTGCAATCGAACGCCGCGTGTTCGGGATCGTGCAACGTCGTCTCCGGCGCGTCGGCCTACGAAACGTTTCACGTCACCGGCCGCTCGGCGGGGTACTGGGACACGACGTGCGGGCGACAAGAGATGAAAACGGGTGCGGTCGCTTCCCAGTTGTGCATCGGCGACGAGCAGATCACGCACCCACCGCAAGGCGGTGACTATTTCCATTTCACGGTAAGTGGTGCCGGCAGCGGATCGCTTACCGTCAACGGATGTTCGTTTTCGTATCCGGGTACGGGGAGCGGCGCTACCGGCGAACTTGCGGCAGGCGTTGCCGCGTCGTACAATGCCGCATGCCCGAAGCGCTTTCACGCCGTCGCCTCCGCACAGGCGGCCGGAACGGTCGGCATCGAGTATGCGCCCAGCGTTTCATGGACGAGCCTCGTAGCGGCTGCGGATCCGTCGTGTTCGGGTGGTATTACCTGTGGAGCGGCGGTCACGGATAGTTGCAATTGTCCTCGCAACGCCTCGGGTTACGAACACTTCAACTGGGGAAGTATCCGCGAATTCGACGGCAAGTTCTATCAATTGACGGACGTGCAGCTTCAAACGACCAGCTATCGCGGCGCACAACACAACAATAATGCGCTGGCGCTTGCGCTTTGGATATCGAAGGGCCCGGACGCGCGCGGCGTGTGGTCGTGGTGCGACATGGCCGGAGCGAACTGCACGAACGTTTCGCCGAACGCAGCGCCGCCGCAGAATTTGCTTGGAATGGGTCCAGGCGGCTCGTGTACGGCGGGCGCCGATTGCCGCGAGCCTGCTATGCCCTCGGTTTCGGCGTACTGCGCAAAGAACTGCCGCGCAAGCTTCGGAGCGTCTCCCTACTTGATTCGCCCGCCGGGCGCGTACGCCGAAAACTTTCCGGCGTTCTGCTACGACTGGGGACCCGAGGCCAACGCGTCGTGCGGAGTTCCCGTAACGTCGCAGCGCGATTGGACGGTTGCGGGGAACGAACTCATCGCCGCGTATCCGTGTTTTTCTCGAGGCCTCAACCAGACGGCGATCTGCGCCATTGCGGTCGATATGCCCACGAAAAGGACGGTGCGCACGTGGATCGTCGATCACGCCGACGCGGGGTACTCGACGTTTTTCGCAATTTCACTTGGGGTTTCCGCGAACGCCGCGGGGGTTGTGAAGATAACTGCAGGAATCGGGAATTCTTCACGTTGGAGTCACGATGCATTGTGTACCGGCACGGGAACGTGTCTCGTGCAATACCGGCTCGCGCCGCCGTATACACATGCGTGGTCGAAGGGAACGACACTCGTAAACTCCATGGGCGGAAAGAACACGCTGGCCGCGTCGTGCGTCATTCATGCGGATTCCGAAGGCCTTGTCGTGAACGCATCGTGCGCGAACGGCGCGGCCGGATTTCCCGCAATCGGCGGACTGCAGTTCTTTCAATTCAAGGTGTGAGCGCCGGAGGCGGCTACGGTTCCGGCTCTTCCATGATGAGGCCGTTCGTAAGAGGGACGTCTCTCGGTCTCGCGGGATCTTTCCGGGGCCGGATGTTTTCGAATGAAATCGTCGCTTGGTCGAAAATAAGTCCGCGGTACGGCATCGGTCTTTCCGCGCGCTCCCGCGCGATGTAGTATACGTTTCCGACGGCCGCAAAGTCGACGGTCCACGGGACCGATGTGCCCGGCCCGTCCTTGAAATTTAGCGCTTCGCGCAAGCGTTGCGTTGCATACGTTCCCTCGTCAATCCACGCATCGCGCAGCCGATAACGATCGTCGCGCGCGCGAACCGGCGTGAGCGAGAGATGGTAACACTGTCGGGCGTTGACGATTTCCTCGCCGGCAAGGATGATGTGGTAGTCGCGCTTGTAGGCGGTCACGGCGGCGATTTCGCGCAATCCGTCGACCGTGTCCGGCGTTGGCGACGGCGTCGACGCCGCCCTAGGATTCGGGTCGTGGAACGCTTCACGAACCTCGGCGACGAGTTCGGCGTCACTCGGTGTATGCGGCGGTTGTACCGGAACGAGCCTCGCGATTCCGAACGTATACGTGGGCGCTATATACGGAACGCCGAGAAAATCGACTGGGGGTTCGGGTTTGTTCAGACCAAAGAAATTTACGCCGCGCCCGCTCGCCGGGTGCGCGATTTCGTAGTCACTAACGGTATCGATCCAGATGGCGCCGGTCGTGGCATCGTACGCACTCGCGTAGCGCTCCGTGCGTTCCTTCCCCCCTTCGACGACGCGCACGGCGACGTCGTAATCGAGGTACGGCAGATAGCGCTGCGCCTCGAAAAACCGGCGCGCTTTGGCGAAAACGACGTACGGATCGGGCGAACGCGCAGCGTCTGGGGCAGGACCAAACGCGGCTGCCGAGACGCTCTCGGGTGCATAACCGAGCAGCACGACGAAGCAAAGAGCGATTCCGGCACGCTTGCGCATTCAGGTGCATCTTCGGTCGAGCCGGGCAAACGTCTTTCAACGCCGATCCGGTAACGAAACGAACGCTCATGCAGTTGGTTCAAAAAAAAGAGCCTCGTTTTTTATCCGAGACTCTTTCGAGTTCTGGTGCACCGGGAAGGACTCGAACCTTCAACCAATTGATTAAGAGTCAACTGCTCTACCATTGAGCTACCGGTGCGGAATCTCTGCGCCCTCCGGGACTCGAACCCGGGACCAACGGCTTAAAAGGCCGCTGCTCTACCGACTGAGCTAAAGGCGCTCGCGCAACTGCCATAGTGTAGCGTCGGTGAGCGCCATTGGCAAGCCGGATTTCCAGCATCTTTGGATACGCAGTCGCCACGTTCACTCCTGCCGCGCAGGTGCGCCATCCGACGCGCCTAAGTCAGAACGATGGCACGACCCGAGGGTCCGCCTCCCTTTAGAACCTTAGGCGAAGTCTTGCGGTTCAATGCATCGCAGTATCCGCGCGACGAAGCTGCAACCGACGGCACGGCGCGGTTGAGCTGGCTCGAACTGCTTCAACGCGCGGAATCCGCGTGCGCACAATTCCGGAATCTCGGCATCCGGCGCGGCGACCGCGTCGCCGTTGTGCTACCGAATCAGATTGAAACACTCGTCCTCTACTGGGCATGCGCACTTTGGGGGGCCATCTTCGTGGGTGCCAACCCGCGGCTCGGATTCGACGACCTGCGCCGGATCCTCGATCACAGCCGAGCGGCGATCGCGTTTCTTTGCGAATCGGTCGACGCCGCAGTCGTTCCCGATACGATGCCCTCGGTCGTGCTCACGGAGAAGTCTGCGTTCGGGCAATCCTTCGCGGCTTCCGCGCGTTTGGACGACGGCGACCTTCCGCTGATTTTGGAAAACGACGTGTTTACGATCGTGTATACGTCGGGAACGACGGGAACCGCAAAAGGCGTCGTGCTCGATCATCGCAACTTGATCTGGTGCGCAACTTCAACCGCAACCTCGCTCGGAGTAACGCACGACGACGTCCTTCTCGTCGCGGTGCAGATCACGCATATTTTCGGACTCTCTGCCGCTGTTTTGATGGCAGCGATCCACGCGGCACGCTGCGTGCTGATGCGCGAACATAGCGCCGGGCAAGCGCTCGATCTCTGCGAATGGGAAGGCGTGACGATTCATCACGGTTCACCGACGATGTTCGCGCTGGAACTCAGCGCCCAGCGACGCGCACCGCGCGATCTCTCGAAACTCCGCACCGGCATCATTGCGGCGGCGCCGGTGGAACCCGATCTCGTCGATGCGATCCGTAGCGTGTTGCACTGCGACGTGCAGATCGCATGGGGACTCACGGAAACCTCGCCCACCGTGACCATTACGCGCGACGACGACCCGTTCGAAGAACGGCGGGCCTCGGTCGGGCGGCCGCTGCCCGGTGCCGAATTGCGCTTCGACGACGTCGGGGGCGAATACGGCGAAGTTCTCGTACGCAGCCCCGGCGTTTTTCAAGGCTATTACGACGACGCACCGGCAACGGCGGCTGCGAAGAGCGCAGACGGTTTCTTTCGTAGCGGCGACCTCGGTTGGCTCGACGACCTAGGGTTTCTGCATCTCGCGGGACGCCTGAAGGAAATCATCATCCGCGGCGGCTTGCATGTTTACCCGGACGAACTCGAGGCGCTCATCCGGAGGGTTCCGTGGGTTGCTGCCGTTACGGTGCTGGGCATTCCCGATCGGGTGCTCGGAGAGCGCGTGTGCGTCTGTGTCGCGACCTCGTCCGACCCGATGCCGCCGCGGGATCTGCTCGGCGCGCTGCGCGGCGCGATCGAAGGGCGGCTTGCGGACTATAAAATGCCCGACCTCGTGGTTCGCGTCTCCGAGATGCCCCGCTCCGAGGGCGGGAAGATTCTTAAGCGCCGTTTACGCGAGGATGCGATCGCCAAGATCGCCGCGCAGTAACCGCTCCATTTCGCACGGCGGGAGCGCCGCATAGTACAAGTGCCCTTGTCCCGTGGTGCAACCGCGCGAAATCAAGAATTCGGCCTGCTTTGCCGTTTCGATCCCCTCGGCGCTTACGCGCAGTCCGATCCCCGCGGCTAGAGAGATAATCGCGCCCGCGACAAACCCGGCCGCCGGTTTTGAAAAGTCGCCCTGCATAAAGATGCGATCGATTTTGATGCCGTCGAGAGGAAATCGTTCGAGATAGAGCAGCGAAGAATAGCCGGTTCCGAAGTCGTCGATCGTGAGATCGACGCCGAGCGATTTCAATTCTGCGATCGCGTTCTTTGGCGACGAACTGCTCTGCCCGAGCGAACTTTCCGATAGTTCGAGCGCGAGATACCGCGCATCCAGTCGCGCGCTTCGCAACGCAGAGCGCACCGTGTTGACGATCGGTCCTCCGAACTGGCGCGCCGAAACGTTTACCGAAGTCGTAATGCCCCCGAGGCCCGCCTGCTGCCATTGCGCGTTTTGGCGCGCCGCTTCGTGCAGCGCCCACTCGCCCAAAGCAACGATCGTTCCCGTATCTTCCGCGAGATCGATGAAATCGTCGGGCAAGAGCAGGCCACGCTGCGGATGTTCCCAGCGTAAGAGCGCTTCCGCACCGCAAATTTCGCCGCTGCATAAGTTGACGATCGGCTGATAGTAGAGCTGAAATTCGCCGTCACGCAGCGCGCGCCGAAGATCCGCTTCGCGTTCCTGACGTTCCGAGGACCGCATGCTCATCGACGCGGTGTACGCCCGCCACGTGTCGCGGCCGCCGTTCTTGCATTCGAAGAGCGCGATGTCGGCTTGCCGCAAGAGCGCGTCTGCGTCGGTTGCGTGCTCGGGGAAGTCGCTCATACCGATGCAGGCGGAAAGCGATAACTCTCGCCCTTCGATGATGAATGGCCGACGAACGGTTTCCAAAATCTTCTCGGCAGTTGAAACCGCTTCATCGATGCGGTTAAGCCCGGGAATAACAAAAACGAATTCGTCGCCGCCCATTCGCGCGACCGTATCGCCCTGGCGCACGCATTCGCGCAGGCGAGTACCGAGTTCTTGCAATAAGAGATCGCCAACGCGGTGCCCTAGTGTATCGTTAATAGCCTTGAAGCGATCGAGGTCGAGAAAGAACAAGGCAACGGAGCGCCCGTCGCGCATGGCTTGCGAAAGCGCGATTTGCAGCCGGTCCGTTAGCAGACGGCGGTTGGGAAGATTCGTGAGCGGGTCGTGATAGGCCAGGTGCGCGATACGCCGTTGCGCGAGATGCCGTTCGGTTACGTCTTCGGCAGTGCCGACGATCCCCACGAACGTATCTTGCCGCATAAGGGGCAAAAGGCTGCATGAAACGATCCGCTCGCTTCCATCGGGATGCGTTAGGCGTCCTTCGAAATCCCGCTCCCTCGGATCCTCAAACAATTCGGAAATGTGCCGCTTGGCATCGTGCAGCGTCTGACCGCTAAAAATGTTCGTGAACGGCGTTGCGAGCAACGCAGGTTCCGTAAGGCCGGTGAGTTCGACCAGGCGCCGGTTGACGAGCGTGAATTTCCCGCTGAGATCGAGCGCAAACACGGCGTCGGTGATTGTTTCAAGAATGTTCTTAAGAAAATCGTTGGCGTTTTCAAGCGCGGCCTCGGTGCGAAAGCGGCGCGTGACATCGCTCGCAACCGTTAACACAAGCACGGTCCCATCGTCCATGAGCAGCGGGCGTTTGACAATTGAAACGCGGCGCTTGGAGCCGGAGCGATCGCAAACGTCGCGCTCGCTAACGCGGGAGCGGCAGGTCGCAATCACCTCTGCGTTCTCGGCGCGCGTCGCTTCGAGGTCTTGCGGCGCAAGAATCGTCTCGATCGATTCGCCGACGAGATCCTCGATCGTGGTTGCGTAAAAATCGGCGAACGACTGGCTTACGACGACGAAGCGCCCGGCCGCGTCGCAGACGTTGATGGAATTCGGCGCGACGTCCAGGAATTTTCGAAGCAGCTCCAGCTCCATGCCGGACGGCAGACCCGCCCCGCGCGAACGCGTCCCCGCTTCTTCTATCGCTTCAACCAGACGACGCTCGTCGCGCGAGAGCACGACGTCGACGGCGCGAAGCGACGCAGCCGCAGCGATTGCCTCGTTGCTAATTTCGTTTGCGACGAGAATCGACGGAATTCCGCGCCACGGCTCGAGCTCGAAAGGCGGCGCATCCGAAAGCGCCACGAGAACGTCGACTAGCGACGGATCGGCATCATGGACGAACGATACGTCAAACCCATGCGACGCAAGGCTTGCCCGCATCTCCTCGGCGCGGCTTCCCACTAACGCTACGCGAATCATGCCGAGGCCGTTCTCGGAGTGCGCGCAAGCATCTCAGGATAGAGCGCGACAATGTCTGCGGGACTCAGCGGCCGCCCAAACATGTACCCCTGCGCGAACCGGCACCCGGCATTACGCAACAGGTCGCGCTGCCGCGCGCTCTCGACGCCTTCGGCCACGACGACGACGTCGAACGCTTCGGCAAGCGTCATGAGGGTACGAACGATCGGTTCGCTTGCGAGCTCGCCGTCGGGTCCCGAAACGAAAGAGCGGTCAATTTTGATTGCGTCAACTTTAAACTGTTGCAAATACCGCAGCGACGAGTAGCCGGTGCCGAAATCGTCGATGCAAATCTTAAAACCGCGTTCGCGCATGCGCTCGAGCACGACGTTTGCCCGCGTGCCGGTGTCGAGCACGACGTTCTCGGTAATTTCAATGGTAAAATCCGAGGGCGACAGGCCGTGTTGCTCGACGACTTGGGCGAGGTTTCGCTCGAAATCCGGGTCGGTGACCTCCGCGGCCGAGACGTTGACGTGCATCATGAACTTCATCTGCCCGCCACGGTTCCGCCGCCACGCCGCGAGTTGCTCGGCGGCGGTACGAAAGACGAAACGTCCTATTGGTGTCGCTAAGCCGGTCTGCTCGGCTAGGGCGATAAATTCCGATGGATTCAACTCGCCTTCGGTCGGGTGGTCCCAACGGATGAGCGCTTCGCAACCGATTAACGCACCGTCGTGGATTCCGACGACCGGTTGATACACCATCCGGAATTCGTTTCGCTCGATCGCTTGACGAAGATCGGTGCTGAGTTGCAAACGCTTTTCCGCCCGCGCGTGCATCTTGGAATCGAAGAGCGCGTAGCGCGTCCCACCGGTGCTCTTCGCGTGCTGCATGGCGATTTCGGCATCGCGCATCACGTCCTCCGCGCGCTCGTAGTTCGATGAGCCTATCGCAATGCCGACGCTCGCTCCCAGATAGATCGGTTTATCTCCGATTGCGATCGGTTTCGAGAGGTTGTTGAGAATGCGTCGCGCCACCGATTCCACATGCAAGATGTCCCCGAGAGATTGCACGAGAATCGCGAATTCGTCGCTTCCGAGACGGGCAACCACATCCCGGGCGTCGACGGAACCGCGCATGCGTTGCGCGATCTGCGTGAGCGCAAGATCGCCCGCGGCGTGACCCATGCTCTCGTTGACGTCTTTAAAATGCTCAAGATCGACGAAGAGCACCGCGAAGAACGAATCGAGCAACGCGCTCGATTCATCGAAACGGCGGCAGAGGTGTTCCTCGAAGAGCCGGCGGTTTGGAAGGCCCGTAAGCGAGTCGTGCGTCTTGTCGTGCTGCATCTTGCGTTCGCTATGCTTGAGCTCCGTCTTATCGCGGAACATGCAAATTGCAAAGAGCGGCTCACCGCCGGGCCCGTTGACGATTGAGACCGTCACGTCGGTCCACGTCTCGCGCCCGATGCGCGAGCGAACGTGTTGCTCGAATTCGAACGTCTCCCGCGCTCCGGCGAACACGTCGGCAAACTGCGACTCGTGCCCTTCCATTGCGGCTTCGATCGACTCGTCGAACATCGTACGAAACACGTCGTTCGCATCGACAATCGTACCGCTTCTATCGACTACCGCGATGCCGATCGCCGCACCGTCGAAGACCGTGCGGAATTGCGCTTCCGAGAGGCGCAGCGCTTCCTCGGCGCGCTGGCGAGCGAGTTCCGCGCTTAGTCGCGAGGATTCTTCTTGCGCGCGCCGCAAAAGCCGCCGGTCTCGGCGCGCCGCAAGTTGAGCGAATACCATCATCGCGCCGATGAGGAATATCGCGGCAAAGACAAACTGTACGTAGAAATAGCGCCGGCGCGTCTTATCGACTGCGCCGCGCTGTTGCAAGCTTAGATCGAGCGCCGAT
>JBDTFK010000070.1:0-2770 GCA_039937995.1 Vulcanimicrobiaceae bacterium
TCGTTAGGGCTTTCGCCCTAATCGGGTCGCGATTCGGCGCTCGCTAGGTCTTTCGACGGGGGCGCCCCGGGTCCGACCGGCTAGTACGTGCGCGGCGAACTCTCAAACCGGAACCAAATGAGGCACAGCAAGGCGATTACCCAGCACAGGACGAGATGCGAAATGTGATGTGAATGTGCCTCCCCCGACCGGGTAAGGAAGTTGATCGTTCCGAGACCGTAGAGCAAGCCTACGATGAAAAACGCGACGGCGAGAACGAGTGCGAGAGGTTTCATGTTAGCGCTCCCATGCGAGTGAGAATAAAGCAAACAACGCCCGTGACAACGCAGTACCAACCAAATGGCCGCAGGTCGTTGTGTTTGAAATAGCGCGTAAGAAAGGCAACTGAAAAGTACGCAGCGATCGCCGCGACGATCGAACCCATGGCCGCCTGAACCGCGACGACGTGCGCACCGGGCGCCCACAATTTCGGAATTTCGAGCACGCCGGCGGCAAAAATCACCGGTGTCGCGAGCAAAAACGAATAGCGTGCCGCATCCTCGTGATCGAGGTCGCAAAGCAGCGCCGCAACCATCGATGCGCCGGAGCGCGATATTCCCGGAAGCAAAGCGAAGCTTTGCGCGAATCCCACGAGGACGCTTTGTAGGTACGACAACGTTTCAATCGGGCGGTCCCCGCGTCCGACGACCGCACGTTGCCGGCGTCGCAACGCCTCGCCGGCGAACATCACGAGCCCGTTGGTCGCAAGAAAAACCGACACCGCAGCCGGCGAGCCGAAAAGCGCGCGCACCGAATGCTCCAAGAGTACGCCGAGAATACCCACCGGAATCGTGCCCACCACGAGCAACCATCCGATCCGCTCGTCGCGATCGGCGCTAAGGTTTCCACGAACGACGCTCGCGACAACGGCACGAGCAATAGCCCACCATTGCGCGCGATAGTAGATGAGTAGCGCGACTGCGGTTCCGAGGTGCAAAACAACGACGAACGCGAGGAACGTCGGGTCGTCGCGCTTGATGTTGTTCCAATGCAAAAGCGCCGGCAACAGTATCGTGTGGCCGAGGCTGGAAATCGGGAAAAGTTCGCTCACGCCCTGTAGGAGTGCGAGGGCGATCGCTTGGATATCGGTCACGGAGGCGTCTGTTATGCCCCGGGACCGACGCAGCCTCCCGCGCGATGGAGGATTGCATCCGCCATCGGACTAACGCGCGAAGCGTGGATCAGAACGGCACGGCGCAATCCCGGCCGCAGGAACGCAAGTTTCCGCGCTTGGGCGATTCGCTGCTGGTGTCTTACAGCATCAACGACGACTACGCACCCGAATTCACCGAAACCTACGATATCGCGCTCGGTGGTATGGCTATGCTCAGCAACGCCGAGCTAACGATGAACGACCCCATTTCTCTCCAACTGGAACTACGCGGCGATTCACAACCGATCTTGCGGCTGCGGGGAGTCGTACGCTGGTCGCGCTACGATCCGCTGCTTCAACGCTATCGCACCGGCGTCGCATTTCTGGAACTCGACGAGACCGTACGGTCCCACTTGCAACGCTACATCGATACGCTGCACCTACTCCGCGACATGGGCATGCTTTGAGCGGGGGGTGTGTTTCGGCGCAGCTCTTCGTTGCCGCGGTCCTCATGGACGTTCGTCCACTTCGGACCTCGGCGCCTCGATCTGCGCCGAAATACACCCCCCGCTCAGCTGGTATGTGGGCGGGCTCGTGGACTTCGTCCACATTGGGGGGCTCGTGGACTTCGTCCACATTGGGGGCGAGTTGAGTTTGGGTTTTACCAGGGGGCGAAGCGGACGGTGAAGGTGTAGTCGGCGGCGATGGGTTTGCATTCGTGTAGGGCGGGGGCGTACTGGGCGCTGCGGGCCATCGATACGGCGGTTAGATCGAGTGAGGCGTTTCCGGTTGAACCGACGATGATAGCTTTTTGAACGGTTCCGGTTGCATCGAGCGTCACGCGAATTCGGGCCGTTGCGTTGGTTGCGGCTCCGCGGGCTGCGGCTGGAATTTCGGGTGGATCCGGTGAGGACGCGACCGCGACGGCGATATCGCCTTTGGAACAGGGCGGCGCAGAACTCACGGCGACCGGCGAAGGCTGCGGTATCGGGGTTTCGCCCGCAGTTCCACCCGCGCCCGCCGCGCCTTTTCCCGTGCCGATCAGCTTACCCGGGTGCGCGATGACCGCGCGTGGAGCGCGCGTTTTCTGCGGTGCCGGCGTCTTCGGCGGAGGCGTTACGAGCAGATGCACGGCCGTCGTTCGCGTCATATGTTCGACGTGAACGATTTCGACTTGATCCTGTTCGGCAATAAGAGCCGGCCACCGCAATCCCGATGCAACGATGATATGGATCAGCAGCGAGATCGCAAAAGCGAGAATGAGGAACTGTCGCGTACGTCTGGCATCCATGAAGTGAGTACGTTCCTTCGGGAAGCGAAACGGGCGCTCCCATAGGGGAACGCCCGCGCTGACTCTTCGCTCGAAACGACCGGGCCCGCGTTAGTCGGGCTGGAAGTCGGCCCTGAAGATGTAGTCACCGGTCGTCGGAGCGCAGTTCACGAGTTTGGGAGCGTACTGCGACTGTCGCGCCGCGCGAACCGCAGCTTGATCGACCGCCATATTATTCGAAGATTTGTACACCGAAGCGTTCACGAGATTACCGGACGGGCCGACCGTCACTTGAACGAGGACGGTAACGGGCCCGAGCCCCATATCTTGCGCGGACTGCGGATATTCCGGTTGCATCGGATTGGTTA
>JBDTFK010000071.1:0-2781 GCA_039937995.1 Vulcanimicrobiaceae bacterium
CGCCGTCGAGGCGGGGCACCGTCTCTTTGCGGTCGCAAATTGCACGGCGATAATTCTGTGTACCGCGCTCGCGCCGATCGCGCGCACCGCGGGTCTGCGGTCCGTCCGGGTTTCCACCTATCAAGCCGCGAGCGGCGCCGGACGCGCGGGCCTCGAAGAACTCGACGCGGCCGAACGCGCGCTGCTTGCGGGGGAGCCCGAGGCGGCGCCGGCCATCTTTCCGCGATCGCTTGCGCGAAACGTCGTGCCGCAAGTCGGAGGTTTCGATATTTCCGGATATACCGGCGAAGAGCGTAAAATACGCGATGAAACCCGGAAAATGCTCGGCCTCGCGAGCCTCTCTTTAAGCGCGACGACCGTTCGCGTGCCGGTCCGCACCGCGCACTCCGAAGCGGTGTGGTTTGAAACGCAGCGCGACGTTACCGTCGATGAATTGTCGGAGGCGCTAGCGCAGTCGCCCGGCGTCGTATTCCATCGCGAGGGCATCGTTACGCCGCGTGAAGTCGAAGGGACGGACGACGTTCACGTTGCCCGCCTTCGCGCCGAAGAGGACGGCACCGCCCGCAACTTTGTGTTGTGGTGCGTCGGCGATCAACTGCGCAAAGGCGCCGCGACGAACGCGGTGCAGATCCTCGAACTGCTGTTGGCCCGCGGATTTCTTCGATGACGGAACCTCGGCGCATCGCCGTGCTGAAATTCGGCGGAACGTCGGTTGCCTCGCCCGAGCAGCGGGCCCTTGCTATCCGGCGCGTTAGCGATGCGCGGGAGAACGGTTTTGCCGTCGTGGTCGTCGTTTCCGCAATGGGACGCGCGCCCGAACCGTACGCAACCGATACGCTGCTCGCGCTTGCCGGAAACGTGGGAGCGGCAGATTCCGACGTGTTGCTCGCATGCGGAGAACTGATCGCGGCCGCCGTGTTTGCCGGAGAACTCAACCGAGAAAATATTTTCGCCCGCGCGCTTAGCGGCGAGCACGCCGGCATCGTTACGAATGCCGTGTACGGCGACGCAAGCATCCTGCGCGTCGATACGGATCGCCTCCACTCGCTTTTGCAAAGCGGTATCGTTCCGGTGGTCGCGGGCTTTCAAGGAGCGACCGGCGACGGTGAGATTACGACGCTCGGCCGCGGCGGCACCGACCTCTCGGCAATCGCGATCGGGCACGCGCTGTGCGCCGAACGGATCGACATCTACACCG
Source organism: Vulcanimicrobiaceae bacterium (assembly GCA_039937995.1). Classification (GTDB taxonomy): domain Bacteria; phylum Vulcanimicrobiota; class Vulcanimicrobiia; order Vulcanimicrobiales; family Vulcanimicrobiaceae; genus JALYTY01. Next base: position 1,199 of record JBDTFK010000071.1, read on the forward strand.
ACGTCAGCGGCGTGATGACGGCCGATCCTCGCCGCATCGAAGAGGCGCGTGCGATCGAACGCGCGTCGTTTGAAGAGATGGCCGAACTCGCGGAGCACGGCGCAAAAGTGATGCATCAAAAAGCGGCGGCCTATGCGCAAGATCGCAACGTGCCCTATGCCGTTAAGGGATTGAGCACCGATGCGGGAACGATCGTGGATTTCGCGCGCGAACCGCACCGCCCGGTCACCGGTGTTACCGCGACCGGTCGGCTCACGTGGGTACGCGCGATTCGCGGCGACATCGAAAGCCCCACGCAGCGCATGCAAACCGAACTTGAGATGTTCCGTCGGTTGGCCGAAGCGGACGTTTCGATCGATCAAGTCTCGATCAATCAGGCCGGCGTGGCTTTCGCCGTGCTGGGCGATCGCGCGAACGACGTGCGGCGCATGCTCGGCGATTTAAATCTCGCCATCCGCGTACGCGAGGGATGCTCGAAACTCTCAATCGTCGGCGCCGGCATGCGGGGTACGCCGGGCGTCGTTCACCAAATCGTTGCGGCACTCTCGAGAGCAAACGTCGAGATTATTCACGCTACCGATTCGAATATCACGGTTTCGGTGCTCGTGCCGGAGACCGATGTGACCCGTGCCGAAGCCGCGGTTCACGACCATTTTCAGCTTGGGGGAGAGCGCGCGCAATGAACGGCTTGGGTACCATCGTTACGGCAATGATTACGCCGTTCGACGATCGCGGCGAGGTGAATCTCCCCGAAGCAAAGCGGATCGCGCGTTGGCTGGTCGATCGCGGTAACGACGGGCTCGTCGTTGCCGGTTCCACGGGTGAGGGCATGACGCTCGATTCGCAAGAGCGTGCGAATCTGTTTTCCGCCGTAAAAGAAGCCGTGGACGGCCGCGCCGCCGTCATCGCGAACGTCGGGACGAGCGACACGCGTTCGTCGGTTCGTGCCGCGCACGAAGCGCAAGCGGCCGGCGCCGATGCGCTGCTGGTCGTTATCCCGCCGTATAGCAAGCCGCCGCAGCGCGGTATGTCGGCGCACTTCGGCGCGGTTGCCGATGCGGTTCCGCTGCCGCTCGTCGTATACAACATTCCCGGGCGCACGGGGGCAAATATGTTGCCCGAAACGTTGCTGGCGCTTGCGAGTCGCCACCGGAACGTGGCGGGAGTCAAAGAATCGAGCGGCGACATGGATCAGATCGCGACGATCGTGCGCGACCGAAGCGACGGTTTCGTCGTGTGGTCGGGCGATGACTACCTCTTCCTTCCCGCGCTCGCGGTCGGCGCCGACGGCGTGGTCGGCGTGGCGTCGCACCTTTGCTCGCGCGAATATCGCACGATGTACGACGCGTATCGTCGCGGCGACGTGAAAACCGCCGCATCGTTGCATCGTTCGTTGCTCGCGTTGATGAACGCGCTCTTTACCGTCTCAAACCCGATCCCGGTAAAATGGGCGATGAACCAACTCGGCTTTGCCGCCGGAAACTGCCGCGTGCCGTTGTGCGAGTTGCCCGAGGATGCCGCCGAACGGCTCCGTCCGCTGATCGCGCCGTACCGGGAATCGAAAGAAGCGTAATTTGCAATCG
>JBDTFK010000072.1:0-3306 GCA_039937995.1 Vulcanimicrobiaceae bacterium
AGATTGCAAACTGATCCGATTCCGCCAAAGCCTTCTTCGCGGAAAGGCTCGATTGATCGATATTTTCGATGAGCTTCATGAAGCTATTGTGACGCCTGCCGAGTAAAAATAAAAGACCCCGTCCCGGTTTTAGGCGGAAAATGAAAAGTCCGGCGAGTGACCGGACCTTTCGTAGCGTTTTCGAGACGAAGGCTTACTCCGGCTTGGCTTCTTCCATAATGTCGCCGCACGACACGTAGGTGCCGAGGTCGCTCGTGCTCTTGTGCACGTTGATGGCGTATTTTCCGCTCGTAAGATCGCTCAGTTTCACGCCCTTGACGATGCTCGTGCCCTCGCCGTTGACGGTCGATTCGAGCGGATACTCGGGGGCTTTGTTGATGTTTGCGCAGGTTCCGGCATGAATGTGCGTCGGTTGCGGGTCGGTCGTTCCGTTATCGAGTTTGATGACGACCTTGAGATTGTCGCCGTCCTGGGAAACGATCGCGGTCCCGTTTTCCTTGCTATCGTTGAGTGCTTTCATCTGAACCGTTAGCGGTTTCGAGGAGTCGGCCAGCGCGGCCGTTCCCATGACGATTGCGAATGCGCCCGCGACGAGCGCGATACGTCGAACGTTCATTGATTATCTTCCTTTGGGGCAGTTAGGGGGGTTGGGATTTTCGCCAAGCGCCGTGCGGGTTTCCGACGAGACTTGGCAATACGCTTGCCGTGTGCCGCCGCTCACCGGTGCGTCGGCGCCGTCGATGAGGTCGATAAGCGCGGAGAGTTCGGCGTTGAGACGGCCGAGACTCTGCGCGGTTTTAGCGTTGTTCTTTTGTTTGGCTTGTTGCATTTTAGCATACGTCTTATCGAGCAGCATTGCGACGTTGTGGGCCATCGCGTACTGTTCCGCGAGCGCCGAGGCGCTCATCGTGACGCGCGGGTCGAGCGCCACTTCGAAGGTGTGAGACTGCGAAACGCCGTCGGCGGTAAACACGACCGTATACCGCCCCGGAACCGCGAGCGCGCCTTGCGGCACGCGCGGCGTATTGCGATCGACGGCGGAGATCGGGAGATCCGTCGTTACCGAGTGAGGCGTCGCTTCGTGGAAATCCCAGACAAAACGATGCATTCCGGCCCCGGTCGCGGGGACGGTGAACGGGCGCTCCCAGTAGGTCGGCTTGTCGAGTTGAATGGGCGGCGGAGGTGCGTCGTCGCTCGTATATTTGCGAACGAACGCGCCGCGCGCGTCGCGAATCACAAGCGAGACCTTCGTGGCGCCCGCCGGTAGCGTGTAGTCGAAAATCGCACCATCGGGTGGATTTTCGCCGTGCGGCACTTCGGGAGGAAGCGGCGTATCGGTATTCATGTCGCGACGAACGCGGTACGCGAGCGCGGGCGTGAAGAGGTGGGCCGAGGAAGGCGCGCCGTGCGCCGCGAGTTCGCGTAACGGTTCCACGTCGTCGAGGATGTAAAATCCGCGGCCGTGCGTGCCGGCAACGAGATCGTTACCCTTGATGATAATGTCGCGAACGGACGTGTGCGGAAGATCTAACTGGAGCGATTGCCAGCGCGCACCGTCGTCGAAGGAAACGTACACCCCGTTTTCGGTTGCCGCGTAGAGAAGACCGCGCACCATCGGATCGACCCGGACGGCATTGACCGGTTCGTCGGGAAGACCTCCGGTGATGGCGGTCCAGTGGGCTCCGCCGTCATGCGTGCGGAACGCGTGCGGGCGCAAGTCGTCCAAGCGGAACCGGTTGACGGCCACGTATGCCGTGTCATCGTCGAAATGCGATGCATCGATTTGCGCGATTTTACTCCACGGCGTAAGCCCCGGCGGCGATATGTTATGCCAGTGCGCGCCTTCGTCGCGCGTTAACCAAACCAGCCCGTCGTCGGTGCCGGCCCATAGCGTGCCCTCGTGGCGGAATGACGGCGCGAGCGCGTAGACGACGCCGCGATGCGTGCCTTTTTGCGGATCGTCGCGCTCGAACGCCGCAATTACGGAGGGAATAGCCGCGTGCGCGCGCGTAAGGTCGGGGCTGATGGTGTGCCAGCGCATGCCTCCGTCGTGCGTCACGTAGATTCGGTTTGCGCCGAAGAGCAGTTCGTGCTTATCGATGGGATCGAACATCAACGGCTCGGTGCGCACGACGCGGAAATCGCCGCTGCGCATCGGATTGGGCGATACTTCTTGCGTTTGTCCGGTGCGCTCGTCGAAACGTTCGACCTTGCCTCCGTAAAAGACGCCGGGATGCAGCGGGTCGGGCGCCACATAGCCGTACTCCTCGGCCCCGACGGGATGCCAATCGCGTTCGGTCGTTTGCCCCCAGTCACCGCGGCTCTTTACGCACGCCGACCCGCTCTCTTGTTGGCCGCTGCACACCCAATAGGGAAAGCGGTCGTCGGCGGTGACGTGATACATCTGCGCCGTCGGCTGGTTGTACCAGGAACTCCACGTCGCGCCCCTGTTGAGCGAAATCGTCGCGCCCTGGTCGCTTGCGAGCGCGATGATTTCAGGATGCAGCGGATTTATCCAGACGTTTTGATAGTCGTCGCCGCCGGGCGCGCCTTTGATCGCGGTAAACGTTTTCCCCCCGTCGGTCGAGCGGTACGTCGATGTCGTGGTGACGTACACCGTGCGCGAGTCTTGCGGATCGGCGGCGATCGAAATTAAATCATCGCCGCGCTCGCAAACGCGGTCCTCGCTGTTGACGAGTGAAAACTCCGCGCCCGCGTTGTCGCTTCGGTAAATGCCGCATCCCGTCGGCGCATCCACCGCGGCGTACACGACGTTTGAATCCGAAGGCGCAATGGCGATCGATGCGCGCCCAGAGCGCGGAGGGAGCCCCGCGGTGAGCGCTTTCCAGGTCGTACCGCCATCGGTAGATTTGTAGATTCCACTGCCCGCGATTTCGAAAGATCCGCCGACTTCCCACGGTGCCTGGCGAGCCGCCCAAAGCGACGCGTACACCGTTTGCGGATCGTGCGGATCGATTTTGACGTCGTACGCGCCGACGTTTTCGTTGCGATACAAGACGCGCGTAAAATTCGCACCTCCATCGGTCGAACGGTAGATGCCGCGTTCGCCGTTCGGACCGTACGGGTGCCCAAGCACCGCAACGAATATGCGATCGGGATCCTTGAGGTCGACTGCGATTGCGGGAATCTGTTGCCCGTCGCGCAGACCGAGATGCGTCCACGTTGCGCCCGCGTCGACGGACTACTCTGCCAAGCGGTCAGCTGGCATCAAGGGCATCCCATCGAGGAATAGATGACATCGTGCCGCCCGGTGACCCAGCAGGGGCCCTTTGCCCCGGAAGGTCC
>JBDTFK010000073.1:0-13245 GCA_039937995.1 Vulcanimicrobiaceae bacterium
ACCGCGCGCCCTTCGACGAGCCCAATCCTTAAAATAGCGGGACTTTTACGTGTTGTCCCGCAGTGCGCGCTTAGCTTTATCGGCCTCGGCCTCCAAGCGCGCTTTGCCTTCGTTTATTGCCGAGGTAACTTTCTCGCCGGGAGTCATACCGTCGCCCGCCACCTCGCGGTGCGTCTTCTCCGCTTCCGCGGACGAGCGGTGCATAGCCTCGCTCGCGCTGTCGCGCACGTCGGCCAAGCCTTTTTTGATCTGTTCGCTGATGTTTTTACTGTCACTCATATGCGCTCTCATACCCATTTTGCGGGCCTTCCACCACAGAGCGCAGAAGCGAGCAACCATCATGGCGAGCACGATCAAAGGCGTAAAGGACGACGCGCGCCCGTACGCACCTGCCGAAGGTCCCGCGCTACGACGCGTAACCGCGGGTGCGATCAAGCGCCGAAAAGGGGTTTCGACCGTTCCGATGATTACCGCGTACGACGCGGCCTTTGCTCGCTTTGCCGAAGAAGCGGGCATCGACTGGATTCTCGTGGGCGATAGCCTCGGAAACGTGATGCTGGGCTACGACGAGACGACGCCCGTGACGATGGAGCAAATGATTCATCACACGCAGGCAGTCGTACGGTCGAGCGGCCGCGCTCACATCGTTGCCGATATGCCGTTCGGATCGTATCAAATCAGCGATCAAGACGCGCTTCGTAATGCAATTCGCTTGGTCAAAGAAGGCGGCGCGACTTCGGTTAAACTCGAGGGCGGGAAACATGAAGCCGCCCGGATTCGCGCGATCGCCGCGTCGGGAATTCCGGTCGTAGGTCACATCGGCATCACGCCGCAAACGGCGGGTCTTGGGCCCGGATACAAAATGCGTACGCACCGCGAGCGGCTTCTCGACGATGCGCTTGCGGTGCAATCCGCGGGTGCCTACGCAATTGTCCTCGAGGTTGTCGATTTCGAGATCGCACGCGAGCTCACGCAACAGCTTTCGATCCTTACGGTCGGCATCGGTTCCGGACCGCACTGCGACGCGCAGGTGCTCGTGCTGCACGACGCACTCGGCATGTATTCACACTCGCCGCCGTTCGCGAAGCGCTTTGCGGAGATCGGGACGCAAGCTACCGACGCACTGCGCGATTACGCTCGCGCGGTACGGGAAAGAACTTTTCCGGAGTCGTGACGGAGCCCGACTTTGACGACGCATTTCGCGCGAAGCTCGCTCAACTTTTTACCTGGAGGCGCGACGTCCGTCACTTCCGCAGCGACCCCATTCCGGTGCAAACGATCGCCCGGCTAACTTCCGAAGCATCGCATTCTCCATCGGTCGGATATTCGCAACCCTGGCGATTCGTAAACGTCGTTTCGGAGCACAGGCGGTCGGCCGTCATTTCGTCGTTCGAGCGCGCGAATGCCGATGCGCTGCGAGGATACGACGGCGCAGACGCAACAAAATACGCCACGCTCAAACTCGCGGGATTGCGCGAGGCACCCGTTCATCTCGCGGTTTTCTGCGACGATGCCACCGATCGCGGCAAGGGTCTTGGCCGGGCTACGATGCCCGAAACGCTCGCGTATTCCGTGGTTATGTCGATCTACACGTTTTGGCTTGCGGCCCGCGCCTGCGGAATCGGCGCCGGCTGGGTCTCCATTTTAGAACCCGGCGTCGTTACGACCGCGCTCGACGTTTCCGGATCCTGGCAGTTGGTTGCCTACTTATGCGTCGGTTATCCACTCGCGCAGAGCGATTCACCTGAATTGGAACGCGCGAGCTGGGAGAAGCGCGACGATCGCGCAGCCACGCTCTACGAGCGCTAAATCGAAACCGTCGCGCGGCCCAGATGAGCGGCGGGCACGTTTGGATACTCGCCGGTGAGGCAACCTAGGCACATCTCCTCACGCTTGCGCCCCGTGGACGCAACCAATCCGTCGAGGCTCAGGTAACCGAGTGAATCCGCGTCGGTCTTCTTGCGGATTTCTTCAACGGTGTAATTTGCCGCGATCAACTCGTCGTACGTTGCCATATCGACGCCAAGATAGCACGGGTGTTTGATCGGAGGCGACGTTATTCGCAGATGAACTTCCTTAGCGCCCGCCTCGCGCAGTAGCCGCACGATACGTGGCGTGGTCGTTCCCCGCACGATCGAATCGTCGACGACGACGACGCGCTGCCCGCGTAAGTTCTCGACGACGGGATTAAACTTCAACTGCACTCCGCGCGCGCGCAGCCCTTGATCCGGACTAATAAACGTGCGCCCGATGTACCGGTTTTTAATCAACCCTTCGATATACGGCAAGCCGCTTTCGGCGGCGTATCCGATGCCTCCGGGTACGGCCGAGTCGGGAATCGCCATCACGACGTCGGCATCGACCGGATATTCTTTTGCAAGCTGCCGACCCATCGCATACCGTGCCATATAGATCGACCGGCCGTTCAAACTCGAATCGGGTCGGGCAAAATAAATGTACTCGAACATGCAGAGTGCCGGCTTGGCCGTGTCGGTCGGCGTTCGAAAGGACTCCAATCCGTCCGCGCTTATCCGGATGATTTCGCCGGCTTCGATCTCGCGCAAGTATTGTGCCCCAATTGTCGGCAGCGCGCAGGACTCGGATGCGACCGCGTACCCACCATCGGCAAACGTGCCGATGCACAGCGGCCGCACGCCCCACGGGTCGCGGAATGCGTACAACTCGTCCTGCGTGCACAACACGATAGAATACGCCCCGCGAGCGACGCGCAGCACGCTCTTGACGCGCTCGATCATCGAACCGCTCGCCTCGACGATGGTCTTCGCCATCACTTCCGTGTCGGAAGTCGCTTGCAGCGTCGTACTCGGCGAAAGCGAAGCGCGCATTTCGTCATTGTTGGTAATGTTGCCGTTGTGCGCGAACGCAAAGTCGCCGAGCTCGGTGCGTTCCAGGAGCGGTTGCGCGTTTACGACGATCGAGGAGCCGGTTGTTGAATAGCGCGTGTGACCGATCGCAAGATGACCGGAAAGCGACGTGAGACAATCTTCATCGAAGATCGCCCCGATCAAGCCCATGTCTTTGTGCGAACGGATCGTGCCGCCGTCGGCCGCGGCGATGCCCGCGGACTCCTGTCCGCGGTGCTGGAGGGCATAGAGCCCAAAGTACGCCAGGCGGGCCGCATCCCGCCCCGGCGAAAAGATCCCCACTATCCCGCACATCGCTCTTCCTTCATTCTAACAGCGGAATGCGCGTTCCGGCTTCACCTTAGTCGCTCGAGCGGCGGTTTCCGAAGATATTGAGCAGCGCCAGGAAGATATTGATGACGTCGAGGTAGATTTGGACGGCCAGTTGCACGGGCGTGTACGAGTCGCCGCCCGCACGGATCCGCGCAAAATCGATCAACGTAAAGCCGGCAAAAATCACGAGCGTTATCCACGAAAGCGTGGTCGGCGCGACAAACCGGAAGAACATCGCGACTACGGAAGCGACGATGAGGCCCAGCAACGCAAGCATCAAAACGCCTTGGAAGCGGCGCAAATCGAGGCCCGTTGCGTAGACAATCGCTCCAAGGGCGAACATGCCGAGCCCGGTCGTTAGGGCGGCGTTGAACACCACATCGGGCGCCACGTGGAGATAATAGGAGATGATCGGCGTGATTCCGATCCCTTCGGCAAACGCGAATGCATAGAATAACATCAGCGAGAGCGCCGGATTGGCGCGAGTGCCGTTAATCGCGAAAAGCAATCCGAAACCGACGAGCAGCGCGATCAACCCGACCGTGTGCCCGACGTTGTCTCGAAAGAGATACACGGCGAGCGCCGTAACACACAAGCCAATCGCGGTAATGCCGAGCACCTGACCGAGCGTCGCACTCGTGGGAAGTACCGCGGAAGGGCCGCCGTAGGAATTTCGTTGTACCTGATAAGCCATATCGCTTCTTACTAACCTCCGTTCGCCTCTGCGGTTACAGTAAACGAGCAAAATCAACCCAAACCCTTGAAATCGAACGTATGTGCGTAATTCCGCTTCCGGCTCCCAGGCGAAAGGGCCGAGCCTAGCGCCAACGCGGGATGCGCACGCAGGGTGGCTTCTTTTTCGGATAGCCGGCGGCGTCAAGAAACGTTTGAAAATTGCGTATGTGCAAAATCTGGACGATCGCGGCACTCTTGTCGGGCGCGTTCTCGTAGTACGTTTGAACGACGCGGTAGCCGATCCAGTAACCAATAAACGGCGGGGCACCTAGCGGAGCTTTGTCGGAAAAGAGCCAGGAATTTATGGTGCCGTCGTCCTTTGCGCCGGCTTGCTTCTCGAAGAGATCCCACAATGCGTTTTCGTGGGAGCAACCAAAGCTCCAAGTTTCCGCCGTCGTAACGCCGCCGTCGGAGAGGTCACCGAGAAAATCGGCGGTGCCTTCGTAGATCGTACTGTCAAGCAGTGTTTGTTGATCGGCGTCGTGCTGGTTGTAGTGGATCGTCTCGTGCGCAACGGTGGGTGCCACCGTGCGCGAACCGCTCGCAAGCGGAACATCCACTCCAATGATGTCGCCGACACCGTCGACCGTGGTGCCGCCGCTATTAAGCGCTCCGACGACGAAATAGATGTTGGGAAACACGGCGCCGGGATAAAAAGCCTTCAACCGCCGAAAATCCGCAACGATCAAGGGTACCTGCGAAGGTATCGTTAGACTCGCGGCCCGCACGCGCTCGTACTCAGCCCGATGCTCGTCGGCGGTTTTCGCCAGATGGCTCGGGCTTACAATTCGGCCGCCGATAAAACCCCAGAGGCCGTCAGACCCCGGAAGGAAGTATTCGCGCTTGAAAACCTCCACGCGTTCCTTCTGCGTTGCCGCGCGCGACGCATCATCAAAAGCGCGCCAAAAGTTGGGAATATCCGATGTTACGATGACGGCTTTTGCGGGGTCCGTGGTCGTGGCGGCATCCTGCGAAGCGCCAAGGCTTGCGACTAGAACGACCACGCCTAGCGCATTCTTTAACCAACGAGACTGCACGATTCCGAACAAGACGACTCCTCGTGACACACTTAGCCGAGCTTTGCAATATCCGTGCGGTACGTTAGGTCGTTCGCACCAATTTTTCCCGCGAGGATCCGCACGGCCGCATACGCATTTTCGCGAGCCGACCCCATGTCGGGACCGCACGCCGTAACGGTCAACACCCGTCCGCCGCCGCTTTTCACGCGATCGCCCGCAAGGCTGCCGGCGCCCCAAAAAGCGACCGCCCCTTCCGGCAAGGAAACATCGGGATTCAATCCTTCGAGCGGGGTACTGGAGCGCGGGTAATCGCTCGTCGCAAGCACGATGCCGACGCAGCATTCGTCGCCGAGTGCCGCGAAACTGAGATCCATCGCACCGTCGGCTGCGGATACGAGTAACTCAGCGAGGTCGCCGTGCACGCGCGGCATCAGCACCTGCGTTTCGGGATCGCCGAAACGCGCGTTGAATTCGATCACGAAGGGACCCCGGTCCGTCCACATCAGCCCGCAATACAAAACGCCGATGTACGCCTCGCCTTCGGCGAGGAGTCCGCGCAGCACCGGCGCGAGAATTTTCTCGCGGACCTGATCGTACATATCTTCCGGAAAGCCCGCGGGCGGTGAATATGCGCCCATTCCCCCGGTGTTCGGGCCGCTATCGCCGTCGCCGGCACGTTTGTAATCGCACGCCGCGGCAAACGGAACCATTGCGCGCCCATCCGCAAGCGCGAATACGCTCACTTCGCGACCGGTGAGCTTTTCTTCGAGCAAAACGTCGTTGCCGCCGCCGGGAATCTTGTTCCCCGCATACCACGTTTGAAGCACGTCGCGAGCGGCGCCGCGATCATCGCACACCACGACGCCTTTTCCCGCCGCAAGCCCATCGGCCTTGATGACCACGCCGCTTGCCGGCCATTCATCGAGCGCCCTTATCGCGCCGTCGAGCGAATGCACGATCGTTGCGCGAGCCGTCGGAACGCCGTGGCGTTCCATGAATTTCTTCGCGAAGACCTTGCTCGATTCGAGGCGGCCGCCGCTACGGTTAGGACCGAAGACCAAGAATCCCGCATCGCGCAGCCGGTCGCCGACGCCGGCCGCAATCGCCGATTCGGGACCCAACACGACGAGATCGATCTTCTCGATCCGGCAGCGTTCCGCAATCGCTTTCCCGTCGGTCGCAGAAATATTCCAGTTCGTGCCGCGCGACGCTGTGCCCGCATTGCCGGGAGTCGCAAAAATGGCCGTACACGACGCCGACTGCGCGAGACGCCACGAAAGCGCGTCTTCGCGCGCACCGTTACCAACAACGAGGATGCGCATGTCCTATTCCCATTCCACGGTAGCCGGTGGCTTCGATGTAATATCGTAAGCAACGCGATTTACGCCACGCACTTCGTTGACGATCCGCGTCGAGATCCGCTCGAGCAACTCGTGCGGCAAACGCGCCCAATCCGCGGTCATTCCGTCTTCGCTCGTGATCGCGCGGACGGCAACGAGATTCTCATACGTGCGCCCATCGCCCATTACGCCGACGCTTTGTACCGGGGTCAACACCGCAAAATATTGCCAAGGATGCGGCTTGAGCCCTTCGGCATTGTCGATTTCTTCGCGCACGATCGCATCGGCGTTTCGCACGACCTCCAGCCGTTCTTCCGTGATGTCGCCGATGATCCGCACGGCGAGGCCCGGTCCCGGGAACGGTTGCCGGGCGACGATGTGCTCGGGCAACCCAAGCACGCGGCCGAGAGCTCGCACTTCGTCTTTGAAGAGCGCTCGCAGCGGTTCGATCAATGCAAAGTTCATTTTCTCGGGTAAGCCGCCGACGTTGTGGTGGGATTTGATTTTGTGGCCCGCTTTGCTGCCCGGCGTCTTGGATTCGATCACGTCGGGATAGAGCGTTCCCTGCACGAGGTATTTTACCCCGGGTATTTTTTCCGCTTCTTCTTCGAACACGGAGATGAACTCGTGTCCGATGATCACGCGTTTGCGTTCGGGATCGGCCACGCCGGAAAGCTTGCTCAAGAATCGCTCGCGCGCATCGATTGTTATGAGATTGAGGTGCAAGACGTCGCGAAATGCCCGGGCAACCGACCCGGCCTCGTCTTTGCGCAGTAACCCGTGATCGACGAAGATACATGTGAGCTGCTCGCCGATCGCGCGCGCGACAAGCGTCGCGGCAACGGCCGAATCGACTCCGCCCGAGAGCGCGCAAATGACGTTGTCGCGGCCGACCTGCGCGCGAATCTCTTCGACCGCTCGGTCCACATAGGAATCCATCTTCCAATCGTCGCCGAGTTGAGCAACGTTACGTAAAAAATTCGAGAGTATTTTCCGGCCGTATTCGGTGTGGACGACTTCGGGATGAAATTGCGTCCCGTAGATTTTCCGCTTTGCATCACCCATGGCGGCAACGTTGCAGCGCGGCGTGGACGCAAGCCGGGTAAATCCCTCGGGCAACTTTACGACCGAGTCGCCGTGCGACATCCAGACGCGCGAATCGGCTGGAACGCCCTCGAAGACCGGCGATGATGAATCGACGTGCAACGTTGCAGGTCCGTACTCCGCGTGATCGAGTTTTACGAGCTGTGCGCCCGTGTGTCGCGCGATCAACTGCATGCCGTAGCAAATACCGAACACCGGCAGTCCACTCTCCAAGATGGCGCCCTCCACGTCGGGAGCTTCGGGGACGAGCGTGCTTTCCGGACCACCGGAAAGGATGATGGCCGCCGGATTGCGAGCGGCAAGCACCGCCCACGTCGTGTCGTACGGCAATATTTCGCAATAGACGCCAAGCTCGCGCGTGCGCCGCGCGATCAACTGACTGTATTGCGCGCCAAAATCGAGAATGAACACGGTGGGAGGCATCGAGCGGCGTTTCGGCTCTATGGGCTCCGCTCCATTTCGTTGCCGCGTCGTCGTGCGGTTCGTTCACTACCGCGTATTGCGTGTTGCGCAGAGATCGACATCGCGATGCATTCGGCGTCGCCGTTAGCTATCGGAGGGCGAGCGAGTTGCGGAATAGCTATTAGGCGAAATCTCGCGCTCTTGATATACTGCATCAATGCAATCACCGAAAGTAGGCCGATCATAGCCGGCCGCCGCCGCTCAAGTCCGTCCCAGAATCGCACCGCCCGCGCGCCCGAACCCGCAAAGGAAGCCCCTCTCGAGGTCTTCGGGACCGTCCGTCAGATTTATCCGAGCACGACGTTTGCGGTCGAGCTTGAGAACGGGCACACGGTGCTCGCTCACCTTGCCGGACGGCTTCGTCGGCATCGCATTAAGATATTGCTGGGCGACCGCGTCGATCTTGAGATGTCCCCCTACGATCTGACCAAGGGGCGCATCGTCTACCGCTATCGCGCCGGCGAAGCCCGCCGATCATAGAAAAAGGGACCCGCTTCCGCGGGCCCCTTTTTTTTAAGCGTTAGTTAAGCGCTTAGCGGTATGACGGACGGCTTGCAAAGCAGTCGCGGCAATACACCGGCTTGTCGCCGCGGGGCTGGAAGGGAACTTCCGCCACGCCGCCACATTGGCTGCAGGTCGCGCGGAACATTTCACGCTGCCCGCCGCCGCCACCGCCGGCTGCTCCGCCGAAGCCACCACGGCTCCCGCCGCGTCCGCCGCCTTGCTGACCCTTACGGGCTGCACGACAGTCGGGGCAACGGTTCGGCTTATTTTGAAAGCCTTTCATTGCGAAGAACTCTTGCTCGCCGCTCGAAAAAACGAACTGGCGCGAACAATCGACGCAATTCAGGTACTCATCTTGATACATTAACGAGGACTCCTCGGATAGGTAGTTATGTTCTCGGAATCGACTCGTTTAGACCAAACATGGTAACCGACTACGAAACCTAGACAACATCACCCTAGCACGACAGGGTCAAATAGGCAACTTTCCAGGAGTTTTGGACGCCAAAGAGCGAGAAGGCGCTTCTATGGATGAACGCTGGCCCCCGGTGCCTCGGCTCCTCGAGCTACTCGATGTGCCCGTTGCGGGTCGCGTCCTCGATTTTGCGGCCGGGACCGGGCGCTACGGCTTAGCGCTTGCGGCGGCGCGCCCGGACGCGCTGATCGTCGTTTGCGAGCGAGATCCGGAGATGATGAAGGTCGTCATGAGCGCTGCGATCGAGGGGAAATTCGAAAATCTGGTCGTGGGTGATACTCCCGCGGGTCCTCCCGCCGATCGCGGCTTGGCGGTCAACGTTCTCGCAGCGCTCCCCGACCTGGATCTCGTAACACTGCGGAAGTCGGTTATCCCCGAGGGCTACGTGCTCTTCGTGGACGACCTCTCTCGCTACGTCGAATCCGTCGAGCGGCTCCGGCGTTTGGGATTCGAGCGCTTTACCCAACTCAACGTGCCCGAGCTTCCTTTGCACTTCGCATTGCGAGCGCGCTAATGCTCGGGGTTACGTAAGAACCTCGGATAGCCGGTCGGAGTCGCGCGCCATTACCAACTCCATTGCGATGCGCTCGCCCACCGAAACGTCGCGTCCCCAGCGGTACGCCGAATACGGGGTGTACCGCGTGCCGGGAGAGCCTGCAATACGCAGCGAGACGTCGTAACACACGAATTCCTTCGGCGGCCCCGCGACGATAATGCACTGTAACGCGAACGGCCCGAGCACGCCGGGAGGATACGCTTCGCGCGCCGCTTTCACGAATCGTTCTCCCATGTCGAACGCTTTTTCGAGCGTCGATTCGGTAAGCGTCGCGGCGATATGACCGGCTTCTTCCAAGCGCATGGGGACGTTTCGCAGCGCATGGAATGCCGCGGGCGGTACGTTGCGAAAACCTTCGAGATTGGTTTGGCGCCGCGTGTCGGTTCCGCTCAATTCGAGTTCGTCGAGTATCGGCGAATAGAAGAAGTTCAGGTTAACCGAAGGACCGAGCGCGTATTCCTCGATGACGGCGTCACGCAAGCCCAATTCCGTCAACGCACCTTCGGAGATCAACCGCGCGCTCGCATCGCGATACTCTTTGGGCGACGACGCAAGAAAGAACGCGCGCTCGAAACTCACCTTTGCATGCGGCGCTTTCACCATAACGAGACGGTCGATGTCGTCCGGCGAAGCGAACTGAAGCGGGTGGCGGATACCCGCTTTCTGCATCAGCGCGTACTGATTACCGGCCTCGTCGCGCTCCTCGGCCCGCAGCAAATAGCGGTTGCCGAAAAACGGCACCCGCATGCCCTGCTCGATTTCATCGTAGCTGTACTTCTGATGCAAGTAAACTTCGAAGGAGCGGTTAGCCACGAATACGGCGTTTTCAGCGATCAAGCGCTCCTGGATATCGCCGCGCAAAATATCCGGAAATGCGTCGAGTTCGACGGTAGCGTCTACGCAACCGCGCGGAACGGGCAATTCATGCCGCATATAGTGCGCGGCATACGTGCGCTCGCGCCCTTTTGCCGTTACGACGAGATTACGCAGACCCTGCGTGCGCGCCCCGTACGCGACTTCGAGCGCCGAATGACTGCCGATCGAGCAAAGCGCGAGGCGCGCCCGGTCGTACGAGGCTAGCACGCGAGCAACGGAGTCGTTCACGAATGCGCGGTTATTCGCAAGCGCGAATCTTTCCCGCTTTCTTCCGGTTGGGGCGTTGGGCGATCGAAGATATGCGTCAAATAGTCGGGATCTTTCGCCCGTTGATGCTCCGCGTAGGCTTTCTTCTCGAAAAGCCAATCCGGAAGCTTCGCCGGGAATGTGACGGTCAGATTCCGGTTCACCACGTGCACGGGCCCGTTGATCGAGAGGCTGTAGTCTTCCCAACTTGCGGCAATCCAATAGGGGCCGGCGCCGACGAAATAGACGGTTATATCGTCTTTCTCCGATGCAAGCGACGATTCGGACGGCGAGTAGTTCGTGACGATGTAGTGCGCCTTCCACAAATCGTAGGTCTCGGTGTCCACCCACAAGTCGCGCAAACTGAATCTTCCCGGATCGAGCGCCGGCTGAAGCCGGAGGTGGTACGCGCGGTGACCTTCGACGCGCTCGATGCCCGCGATATCGACCGTATAGCGCGGCTTACCGTGCGCAACGACCGTCGCGATCGTCTTAAGCGCGGTGTCCAGATCGTCACCCGGCGAGGATCGGCGCGATCCGATCGATGCCGCCGCATGCACCGGTCTCGCGAGAGGCCCGACGAGCGGCGGTGAGTAGATGAGCGCGTCCGGCAATTCCGTGCTCTGGTTCGGAGAGTTTGAAATGTTGAACATCTCGTCGCCGGAACGAAAAGCGATGCGTTCGACGAGACTAAAATCTCGTGGCTGCGCGCCCATTGCGTTTCGCACTTCGAGTTGCTGCGCTCCCACGTACACGACATATGGCGGTTCTCCATAGGACCCCAAGCGCTGGAACGCGCGGTCTACGAGTTCTCTTGGCGAAGGCCTCTCGACCGGCGAGGGAACGGCGCTCGGAGTCAACGTCTGCGCGCGACTCTGCGCCAACGCAGCGAGCAAGAATGCCGCGGTTAAACCCGCAGAGCGAAAGCGATTCACATTTATCCCGGGGATTGGTCCGCGGAGGCAGGCGTTAAAAGCGTTCGAGCTTCGGGCGAGTCTTGGTATTCGACGGTGAGAACCGCGCGTAAATGTGCCGACGACGCCTTCGCCTCCCCGCTCGTCATTCGCTCGAGTGTTGTGATACAGGAGAGCAGCAGTTTCGGCATGTCGCGATCGCGCGGATAGACTTTGTGCATGTCGTCGATAGATTCCGCAACGAGGATCGCTTGCGCAGCCTCACGATTGCCGTAGTTATAGTTGAGCATAAAGTTGATGCGTTTGAGTTCGTTCTCAATGCCGAGTACCGAATAGCCAATACGGCCGAAGTATTCGTCGGCGGGAGCCAGCGTCGTGAGATACGCATCGTGCGGGACCGATTTGACGCTGGCGATCACGAGCGGCGACGTAAGGTTCTTCAAGCGCTCGACGATCGTCTTCGCGTTCTGCAGATCGCCTTGCGTGTAGCCGTCGGAACCCACGGCGGCGTTTTGCGCGGCAGAAATGAACTCGGAGCCATACGTTGTCGGAATGTGCGCGAGCGGAAAATCCGGCTGCGCGGCACGCTCGAAGGCGAGCGATCGCCACGAAACGTCGCGTGTCAAAAGCCAACTGCGCCAATCGGCCTCGACCGGTTCGAGAGCGGCATCGATATCATGTGGATATGCAAGCGCATTGGCGCGCGCTCCCGCATCCGCCAACCGCGCAAGCGCTTCGGGATCGGCTTCCGAATCGACGCCCGCCAAGAGACCTTTCGCGTCGCTAACGAGCGCGGTGTCGGAAGAATTTTTTTCCACCCAGAGAGCGGCTTCGCGAATGTACCAGGTCGTTGCGTCGTGGTTTGTCAGCGGGTTGTAGTGGAGCGCGGCGCCGATCCGCACCGCAAGGGTGGCGATTTCTCCGTAGGCGGGATCGTCCGGATTCTGCAGCGAGTACGCGCGACCGGCGTTGAAGATCGTTGAGAGGTAGATCTGTTGATCGCGAAAATCCCAGTTGCTCGCGGAAGCCTTGTCGTACGCGGCCTTCATCTGATTGTAGAGGACCTGGGGGTCGGCGACGAGGGTGGCGCTTGCTCCGATTGGGAGTGCCGCGAGAACTAACGCGGCAAGTGCCCTACAACACGCTCGTATCATCGAGTACTAAACGTAGGTTGTTGGTTAAAAGTGCGTTTTTGATTTCGCGCGCAATCCGGCGTCCGGTCGACATCGGTTCCGAATAGTTCAAATATGAATACGGTGAGCCGTCGATAAAGAGGTTTGTCCCCGCGACGATACGCGCCGAGATCTCCATGACGTAGTACTGCATGTCGGGGGTAATGATCGTTTCGATGCAAAACGCGCCGAAGAGTCCCTTCGGGCCGCAAATGTCCTTACTTACGCGCACGACGTCTTCGCCCATGCGCAGCGCCTCGGCGAGCATAGATTCGCGCAGGCTGACCGGCTGGTTACCGACCACGACGTATGAGGGGCTCACGTCCATGCCCTCTTGAGCCGCCGCCGGAATGCGGCCGAGCGAGTCGACGTTCGTTTCGTAACGGCGGTCCATCGACATGATTTCGAGTTTGTTTTCGAGCGGCGAATAGAAGTAGTGGATGTAGAGGGGCACGCCGATGATATATTCTTGAATCGTGAACGCTTTGTTCAAGTGGGCGGTTCGCGCTTCAAAGTCGCTCGCATCGCGCAAAAACATGTAGCCCTTGCCGCCGCCCGCTCCGTACAATTTCACGATCACGGGGCGATCGATCTCGGCCGCGTTTTTGAACTGGCGCGGCATTTTGATGTCGGCTAGCGTGAGCC
>JBDTFK010000074.1:0-6306 GCA_039937995.1 Vulcanimicrobiaceae bacterium
AAGAGGTGCTGATAGAGAACCGGGTTTCCGCCGGCGCCGGCTTGGAAGAACTCGCCGCCGAGATGCCGATCGATATAGAGCATCGAAAGCACTGCCGCAAGCGACGGGAACGCCATGAGAATTAAGAGCGAGGTCGCGATCATCTCCCAGGTGAAAATCGGCAACCGCCACATCGTCATCCCCGGAGCGCGATAGAGAAACGCCGTGGTGATGAAGTTGACGGCAGTGAGAATGCCGGAAATGCTCGTCATTAAGAGACCGACGATCCATAGGTCTTGGCCGCCGCCGGTCGCAATGCGAATGTCCGAAAGTGGCGCGAATGCCGTCCAGCCGCTGGCCGCCGCTCCACCGTTGACCAAGACTCCACTAAAGATCGTCAGGCCGCCGAAAAAGAAGAGCCAATAGCTCGCGGCGTTGAGGCGCGGGAATGCCATGTCGGGGGCGCCGATTTGGAGCGGAATCAAATAGTTTCCGAGTCCCAGCG
Organism: Vulcanimicrobiaceae bacterium; assembly: GCA_039937995.1. GTDB lineage: Bacteria > Vulcanimicrobiota > Vulcanimicrobiia > Vulcanimicrobiales > Vulcanimicrobiaceae > JALYTY01. The sequence continues at coordinate 485 of JBDTFK010000074.1, forward strand.
CAAAGGGCACCACGAAGAGAAATATCATCGCAGTCCCGTGGAGCGTGAACACTTCGTTGTACTGATGTGGGCCGACGACGCTCAAGTTCGGCTGTGAGAGTTGCGCTCGGATGACCATTGCCAGCGCACCGGCCACCAAAAAATAGAAAATGCTCGTGCACATGTAGAGCGTGCCGACGTGCTTGTGATCGGTCGAGGTTAACCACTCGATGATTCCGCGGGAGGCGAAACCCGAAGGCGCGGCTGGGGTGGTCACATCGGTTCTCCGGCGGCGGGAAGCGTTGCCGCGGAACCGCCGCTACGCAACCAGCGCGCATAGTCGGCTTTGCTCACAACGCGCACGGTAAAGGTCATGAGCGCGTGATCGAGGCCGCAGAACTCGGCGCACGCCCCGCGGTAGACTCCGACACGGTTCGGCTGCAAATCGAAATAGTTATCCACGCCGGCGATCGCGTCGCGCTTGAACAAAAACCCCGGGATCCAGAACGCGTGATTAACGTCCTGCGACGTCAAGTGAATAAGGGTCGTCTCGTCGATGGGCAGCACCAATTCAGGAGCGTTCTGAGGTGTTCCGACAATGGAGATGCCGGTACCGGGATAGCGGAACTCCCACGACCAACGAAATGCGATTACATTGACGACGGTGGACGGGTGAGGATTTAGCCGCTCCACGGCCGCCTCCTTAAAATACGTCACGCCGAAGAGCGCGATGACCATCAGTACCGGGATTCCGGTGTAGACGAATTCCCAGCGATTGTTGCGACGGAATTGGGGCGGATATTCCTCGCTGCGGCGGCGCCACGCGAAAAGCGGAATGATGATAAGAACGGAAACGATCGCTGCGACGGCTAGACCGACCCAAAAGAAAATGGCCCAATCTTGGTGCATGGCTCGACCCTGCGACGTTGCTCCTAGCGGTAAGTTGTACGTGCTCGAGCAGCTCGTCGCGCAGAGGAGAAGCGCGCCCGATACGATTCGTGCGCTACGCATTGGTTCCGATCACACGCGCAACGATCACGATCAGGCCCAGGCCGAGGACCCACGCTACCATTCCCTCGGCGACCGCCCCGACGTTGTCGAATGCGAAGCCGCCGGCCTGCGGCCGATTTGCCCGCAGCACCTCAACGAACCGGACGATATCGCTCACCTGGGCATCGTCGAGTGTTTTAGGGTCGAATACCGGCATTATTCCCGGCCCAATGCGAATGGCTTGTGCAACTTGCACGTTCGTAGCGGAATCCAGGTTCGGTGCGAGCCGGCCATACCCAACGGCACCGCCCTTGCCGGTCGCACCGTGGCAAGCGGAACAATTCGCGATGAAAAGCGTTCGGCCGCGCTGCAAATTCCCCGTGCCATCGACGGCAACGACCGCGTTGCTTCCCTGCGAACGAGACATCACAAAGCCGACGAGTGCATCAATCTGCGAGGGTGTAAAGCGCGGCGAGCCCCGAGTGTTTTGAATTCCCGGCACACTCGCGGGCATGCGGCCGGTGGTCAAATAGAATTCCACTTTCATCCGGCTGACGTTTCGCAGGTACGGGCCGTTCGCAGAGCCCTCCAAATTCGCACCGTGGCACGACGAGCAATGTACGGCGAAGAGTTCCTCGCCCTCGGTCGGGGGCGTAGCCGCACGAGCTTGGCCCGCTCCAAAGCCCGTGAGAAGACAAGCCACCCCCACGATCGCGAGCGCACGCGAGCCCGCGGCGAGTTGCGCATCGAACTGTTCGCCAAGCCGCCGTTCGTGGCGACCCCACATTGCGGCCACCAGCATGAAGACGGCGAAAAGCAGCAATCCGCCGACGATCCACATCAGCGCACCGCCGGATTGCTGATCGGTGAGTGCGCGGGCGGCCGAGCCTTGGGTTTTGAGATAGTGAGGGTAGAGCAGGTACTTGCTTTGGTATAACGCTAAACCCAAAAACGCGCTTTGCGGCATCGCGATAAATACGTAAACGATTCTCAGCGGGAAGTTCATCGGCCACGCGACCGGCCCAATGTGAATGATTGCTTGCCAGAACAAGATCGCGGATCCGAGAAAGAGCGCGTGTTCGAAGAGGTGGACGATTGGATTGGTCAGCGAAAGCTCGTACAGCGGCGAAAAATGAGCGCCCCACATGACGACGGTAAAGAACAACCACGCAAACACCGGAAACGTAAGGAAACGCCACAGCGGGGACGAGAGCAGGCCGCCGATGGAACGCGCTCGGGCGATGCCGACACTGCCGAGCAGCACCATGACGGGCGCGCTCAAGAGAAAGAGCGGCGCGACGACGTAGATAAGGAGCATGTGCTGCGCCATATGATACAGGAACGACGTGTCGGCCAACGGTTCGAGCGGCGGTTCGAGCGCAGCATACAAAGCGAACAGCATTGCGACGAACGCTACGGCGTGCCCGCGCGGGAGCGGACGCTCACGCCGAGCGCTATACCTCCGCACGAGCCATGCGTAGATCGCGAGCATTCCAAGCAAGAGCGCGAGCGCAGCGTAGTTCATCGACGGTTGCTCGGGAGCGATTCCGGTTCGTCTTTAAAGCCGCCCGATTCCGTGCGCGAGATTGCTACGCGGGGAGCGGGTGCAGGCAGTTGATTGCGCCGGGCGCGGATTTCGCGCGCGAATTGGTAACTCAAGAGGCCGACCGCGATCGGCAAAATCACCAGCAACCACCGGTACGCAGCGACCATTCCCTGTACGGGTATCGAAAAGATGTTGGCCTGAACATCGTCACTTCCGGCGAGGGTGAGAACGATCGCAAACGTCAATACCGCGCCGCCGATGGCGGTGCGGACGGGCGCATCGGAGGGATGGTCGAGCAATTGGTGCGCTTCTCCGTCGTGCGTTACCCAGCGTTCCAAGAACGGCCATAGGTAGAGCAGGGCGAAAAACACGCACGGCAACACGACGCCCGGGAAGAATGGGGACGGAATGGTGTGATGCAGAAGATCGATCGTCCAACGTGGGCCCAGGCGCAGCGCACCCTCTAGCCACCCGATGTACCAATCGGGCTGCGCGGGCGCGCTAACGTCCCACGGATGATATGGGCCGTACAACCAAATCGGGTTAATCTGAAAAAAGCCGCCCAAGCCCGCGAGTATTGCGGCGGTTGCGAGGCCTAAACCAATCGATTTTATCGCGTAATTCGGCCAAAGAGGCGAGCCGATGACGTTCCCTTCGGTGCGTCCCGGGCCGCGGAATTGCGTGTGTTTTTGGCGCCAAATAATCGCAAGATGAACCCCGATCGCACCGGCGATAAGAGCCGGCAGAATAACGACGTGCGTAAACAACAACCGGCTGATGGCTTCGGTTGTCGGAAAAGCCCCGCCAAAAAAGAGAAATGCCAGATATCCGCCGACGACCGGTACGGAAAGAAGAACCGAATAGGCAATTCGCAGACCCGTGCCCGAAAGCAAGTCGTCCGGCAACGAATAACCGGTAAAACCTGCGGCCATTGCGAGCACGAGAAGGGTCATCCCGATAACCCAATTTAGCTCTCGGGGCCTCCGGAACGCGCCCGTGAAGAAGATGCGGCACATGTGTAGCGCGATGGCGGCGAGAAAAACGAGCGCGGCCCAATGATGGATTTGACGCAGTAACAAGCCCGCGCGGGTGTCGAGCGAGAGCCGGACGACCGATGCGAAAGCCGCCGACATCGGTGCGCCGCGAAGCGCGATATCCGAACCACGATAGGTTGCGGGCGCAGTTGACGCGTCGAAAAAGAAGCCCAGATAGATGCCGGTTGCTAATAGCGCGAGAAAACAATAGAGCGCGATCTCGCCGAACATAAACGACCAGTTATCGGGAAACGCTTTGCGCAGCGCCTTCCGTAGGATTGGCGCGACGCCCAATCGATCGTCCAGCGCGAGCACTAGTCGGCGGATCGTCATGGGCGCTGCCAGAATCCGGGACCGATCGGTTCCGTATAGTCGCTTTGGGCTTGGAGATATCCGTCCCCGGCGATGCGTAGCGGAAGTTGCGGAAGCGGGCGCGCGGCCGGTCCAGAGATGGGTCTTGCCTCCGCGGCAACATCAAAAACCGATTGGTGACACGGGCAGAGGAGTTGAAACTTGGACGCCAGATACAACCCGACCGGGCATCCGGCGTGCGTGCAAACTTTTGAAAATGCCGCGTACCCTTGTGGCGACCACGTGCGCCGGTCCGGTGAAGCTTGAATCGTATCGGTTGGAAGACGTAGCAACAGCGTCTGCGAACTTGCGTCGCCGACATGACCGTCGGGAAAAACCGTCATTATCGATCCAATCGCCATGTCCGACGCGCGAACCGGCGTGCCGTCCTCGCTCACTACGCGTGCGCCCTTCCTCCACTTGGTTCGATAGAGCCCCTTACCGAATCCGGGACCGAGCGAACGCAATGGGAATAGCGCTGCCAGTGCCAAGGCGCCGAACGCCCCACACAAAAACTTGAGCAGAAAGCCGTGCCGGTCAAGTTCGTCAATTCCGGCTTCGAGCGCGGCGAGTGAGGCAGCGCGCGTTTTTGCATCGGACGGATACTCGTCGCGTTGATCGACGACTTGCTCCTGAGGGAGTGCCCCGAGCGCCCATAGGATCACGCCGGACGCGAGCGCACCGAATGCTACAAAGAGCCCAAGACCTTCCAAACGCGGTCCGGCGTGCAACGCGTAGGCAACCGCAAAAAGAGCGCTTCCCAGGCCCGATATTGTGAATGCGAGGGCGATGACGAATGTTTTCGTGGTCATCGGATGAGGTAAATCGTTCCCCAAATGCCGACCCAAACGATGAAAACGAAATGCCAGTAATACATTATCGCCTCGGCGCCGGCGCGATGGTTTGCGCGAAGCGCATTGCTGCGCAGTCCAAAAAATAGCGCGCTCAGTAACGCGATGCCCACCAAAACGTGCAACGCGTGGAACCCGGTCATCGTATAGAAGACCGAACCGTAGGCGGATGAGCTCACCCCGAACGTATTTGTAGTCCAGCCGTGCATCGCGATCGCGAGAAAGAGTATCCCAAGTACGACGGCTCCGCCGGTCCAAGCTCGCGCCGTTCGCAATGCGTTCTTTCCGAGCGCGCGAGCAGCGAGCAGCATCGCTCCGCTGGAAAGTGCGAGTAACAGCGTACCGGCTCCCGATTCGAGCAGGTTTAGGTGGACGTTCGGCGGCGGCCAATGCGCGGTTTGGCTGCGCAGGTCGTAGTACGCGGCAAATAGCCCGGCGAAGAACATGAGTTCCGATGCGAGAAATAAGACGACCCCGAAAACGAGCGGGTGCGCGCGAAGCGCCAGCGGTCGCAAAGAGCCGTCGCGCTCGAACCGCTCAACGCTCGTTTCGCAATGGCTCAATGGCGACGCTCCTATCTGCTCGAACACGATCCAAGAAATATCTGGTTCGACTTTTTCCACTTCGAAAATTAGTCAAACGTTTGTCACGCTGAGAACAACGAATTATGCAATCACCCGGGCAGGCAGCAGCACTGCGCATGCTTGCTATTTGCATAAAAGCAACGTAGGTTAACTGTTTCCGTAATTGGGCCATTGGGTAACTTATCAACCTTACATTTCACCGGCGGAGAAGCATGACAACAACCAGCGATTTTCTCTTGCAGCGCCTCGTTGACTGGGGATTCTACCGAATTTACGGGTATCCCGGTGACGGCATCAACGGCATCATGGGTGCCTTCGACCGGATCGGGGATAAGCTCCAGTTCATTCAAGTGCGGCACGAAGAAGAGGCCGCGTTTATGGCGTGCGCGCATGCGAAGTACACGGGCGAGGTGGGGATCTGTCTTGCGACTTCGGGGCCCGGTGCGATCCATCTGCTCAATGGCCTCTACGATGCGAAAATGGACCA
>JBDTFK010000075.1:0-4292 GCA_039937995.1 Vulcanimicrobiaceae bacterium
GCGGCGCGCGTCGACGACGACGCAGATTCCGTCGCTTGGAACTTTCAGGCGCACCACGTGCGGCTCGCCCGCGGCTTCGCGCCGGCCAATCTCGTCCGCGCCGTACGTCAAACAAAGACCGTCGTAGCGCGGTGGAAGCGACGCGGCACGCTGCGCTACACGCATACCGTCCAAGCGCGCCGGGGTGCAAAAACACTTAAACGCGTGACCCGAGTCGAGCAATTGCGCTACATATTTCTCGTAAATCGCGGAACGCTCGCTCTGGCGGTACGGTCCGTGCGGTCCGCCGACATCGGGGCCCTCGTCCCAGTTCAGTCCACACCAATGAAGCGCATCGAGAATTGCGGTTTCGCTCTCGCTCGTGCTGCGGACCTGATCGGTGTCCTCGATGCGCAAGATGAAATCTCCGCCCTGATGCTTGGCGAAGCAATAATTAATGAGCGCGACATACGCCGTGCCGACGTGAGGATCGCCCGTCGGAGACGGCGCGATGCGAGTACGAACCCTCATGATGCTTCCGGCTAGCCGACGAGAGTGCGGCGTTTGCCGCATTCGGCTTCGACGAAGTCGACGATGTCTTGCAGCGGGGCGCCCGGAGTAAAAATTGCCTGCACGCCCTTGCGTTTCAACTCTTGCGCGTCTTCGGGCGGAATGGTGCCGCCGCCGAAAAACACCACGTCTGCGGCGCCCTGCGCGCGGAGCTGTTCGATGACGAGCGGGAACAACGTCATGTGCGCTCCCGAAAGGATCGAAAGCCCGATGCCGTCGGCGTCTTCTTGGATCGCCGTCTGCACGATCTGTTCGGGCGTTTGAAAGAGACCCGTGTAGATGACCTCCATGCCCGCGTCGCGCAACGCGCGCGCGATCACCTTTGCGCCGCGATCGTGACCGTCGAGGCCCGCTTTAGCGATGACGATTCGAAGTGGTCGGTTGGCCATAGGTTCCTTTTTGTTGTTGTTCTTTGCTCAAGCGCAATGCTTCTTCAAGTTTTTCCATGACTTCGGAGAGCGTCCGCCGAGCGCGATGACGCTCGAGTTCATTTTTTGTTTCCATATTAAAAAACCGAACGCTCCGTATAGCGGCCGTACACCGCCACCATTGCCTCGACGATCTCTCCCTCCGAGGCGTACGCGTTAACGCAATCGATCAGATGCGGCATCAGATTGTCCTTCGGATCGCGGCAAGCTTGCTGCAAACGCTCGAGGCTCTTGCCGACTGCCGTGTTGTCGCGAGACGCGCGCAGTTCTTGAAGCGAGCGCACCTGCCCCCGAGCGACTTCTTCGGTGATCTTCAGGAGGTCCATGTCCGCACGATCTTCGGGGCGAACGAACGCGTTAACTCCGACGATCACGCGGTCCTTTGTTTCGATCGAACGTTGGTAGCGATAGCTCGCCTCGGCGATTTCTTTTTGGAAGAACCCTGCCTCGATCGCTTCCACAACGCCGCCGTACTCTTCGATTTGCGCGAAGTACGCCTCGGCCTGACGTTCCATTTCGTCGGTGAGGGCTTCGACAAAGTACGAGCCGCCCAACGGGTCGACGACGTTGGTAACGTTCGTTTCGTAGGCGAGTACTTGTTGCGTGCGCAGAGCGATCTCGACCGATTTTTCGGTCGGAAGCGCGAGCACTTCGTCCATCGAGTTGGTGTGGAGCGACTGCGTGCCGCCGAGTACGGCCGCCATCGCTTCGTACGCGACGCGAACGATGTTATTTTCAGGCTGCTGTGCCGTCGCGCTGCAACCCGCCGTTTGGGTGTGGAAGCGTAGCTGCCACGACTTCGGGTTTTTCGCGCCGTATTTCTCGCGCATGTGGCGCGCGTAAATCCGCCGCGCCGCGCGAAACTTCGCAATCTCTTCAAAAAAATCGATGTGCGAGTTAAAGAAGTACGACAGGCGGGGCGCGAACGAATCGACGTCGAGGCCGCGTGCGATGCCGGCTTCAACGTAGGCGAAGCCGTCGGCGAGGGTAAATGCAAGCTCTTGTGCGGCGGTCGATCCGGCTTCGCGAATGTGATAGCCGGAAATCGAGATCGTGTTCCACTTCGGCATCTCGGCCGTGCAGAACTCGATCATATCGACGATGACCCTCATGTGCGGACGCGGCGGGAATATCCACTCTTTTTGCGCGATGTATTCTTTGAGAATGTCGGCTTGAATCGTACCGCCGAGCAGCTTGCGCGAAATGCCTTTCTTTTCCGCTGCCGCAATATATTGCGCGACCGCGATCGCCGCGGGGCCGTTGATCGTCATCGACGTCGTGATGTCGCCCATATCGATGCCGTCGAAAAGCGCTTCCATGTCCTTGAGCGAATCGATCGCGACTCCGCACCTCCCGACTTCGCCGCGCGATTGCGGAGCGTCGGAATCGTAGCCCATCAACGTCGGCATATCGAAGGCAACCGAAAGCCCGTGCTGCCCCTGCGAAAGTAAGAAGTGGTAGCGCTCGTTCGTCTGTTCGGCGTTGCCGAACCCGGCGAACTGGCGCATCGTCCAGAGGCGGTCGCGGTATCCGTTGGGATGTATGCCCCGCGTGTACGGATACTCACCCGGCCACGACAGGTCGCGCGCAAGATCGAGATGCTCCACATCCGACGGACTGTAGACGGTATCGAGCGGAACGTCCGAAAGGGTGCGATCCACGGCGCCGGAGCCCGGGCCGCCGCGGGCTTTGCCCTTCTTCGACGCCGCCTCCCAGGATCGATGTTCTTCTTCGAACACGGGGGTCGTTTGCGCGCCGAGCCCGCTCGGACGCGCGATCATCTTGGCCAAGATGGATTTCCTCTTTAAATGGATGTCGGAACCGATATTCTCCCAAACCCCGATGCACCCCGCAAGCGATAAACGTCGTGCCGTTCCGCGGCCTCACACCACTCGGCGGTGCAGGCCCGCCGGCGTTCGTATATAATATCGTATACTATCACTTTCCGCGAACGTAACGACGAGGAGATGCCCTTGCTTTGGCGATCGGTTTTTGCTGCAATCACGACACCGTTCCGGGAAGATTTTTCGGTCGATCGCGACGCTTTGGACGCGCACGTTCGCTGGTTGATCGCGAAGGGGTGCGACGGTATCGTTCCGCTGGGGTCGCTCGGCGAGGCCTCGACCCTTAGCCCGAATGAGAAGAAAGCGGTTCTCGACGTTTGCGTCGCCGCGTCGAAGCCGGCCGGCGTTCCGGTCGTCGCCGGCATAGCCGGCTTTAGCACCACAGAGGCAATCGCGCTGGCCCACAGCGCCGAGTCGTGTGGTTGCGACGGCCTCATGGTGTTGCCGCCTTACGTGTATCGCGGCGATCAATTCGAAACCGAATCGTTTTTCGATGCCGTGATTGAAGCGACGCATCTCCCGTGCATGCTCTACAACAACCCGATCGCCTACGGCACGGATGTTCTTCCGGCGCGCGTCGCCGCGCTTGCGAATCGTCACGACAATCTTGCAGCGGTTAAGGAATCGAGCGGAGACATTCGTCGCGTCACCGAGATCCGGCGGCTTCTGGGCGACCGGTTGGCGGTGTTCTGCGGCGTCGACGACGTTATCGTCGAAGCCGTTCGTGCCGGCGCCGTGGGTTGGATCGCCGGGCTCGTGAACGCATTGCCCGCGGAATCCGTGCATCTCTTCGAACTCGCGTCCATGGGCGCGAGCGCGAATTCGCAGGCCACCCGCGAACTCTACGAATGGTTCTTGCCGCTTCTTCGACTCGATACGGTTCCCAAATTCGTCCAACTCATAAAACTCGTTTCGGCCGCGGCCGGGAGGGGCTCGACGCGCGTGCGTCCACCGCGTTTGGAACTCGAAGGTCACGAGTTGCACGCATACGACGCGCTGATCCGCGAAACGCTCAAACGAACGCCCGTCTTGACGAACCTTGCAGCTACGGGTAGAGCGTCTTCAGCGACGTAGCTGCGTTCCGGCGAGAGAGATACGGTTCGAGCAACGTATAGACGTTTTCGATGTGTTCGCGCAGGAGAGCTACGGCGCTTTCCACATCGCCCTTGGCCGCGAGCTTCAAGAGTTCGCGATGCTCTCGTTCTCCGGTCTCGCGATACCCGAGCATCGTAAGGTGCAGCTGTAAATGGCGCTCGGTTTGCCCGTGCAACCCTTCGATCATGTGCAGAAGACGCGGCCGGCCTGCCGCCGCGTACAACGAGGAGTGAAACGCCCAATTTTGTGCGCTCCAGTCGGTAACGTCGTCATGCGCGCCTTCGGCCCGGTCGAGAAGGCCCTTAAGGCCGCGGATTGCCGCCTTATCGAGGCGCTTCATCGCCAGGCGAAGCGCGCGCGATTCAAGATCGATCCG
>JBDTFK010000076.1:0-3909 GCA_039937995.1 Vulcanimicrobiaceae bacterium
GGACGGCCACGCGCTCACACCGGTGATGATGCTGACCGGCGTGAGCGATCAAACGGTCCAGGCAGCCGCCATGACCGCCGGAGCCACCCTCTACCTCGAAAAGCCACTTGCCGTGCGCGACTTCACCGCCCACCTCCGGCGCTTTACTGCAACCTCAAACCAAGTCCCCGCACTCAGCGACGGCCCGGCAGCCGATCACGATCGCGATACGCTCGTCCGCTTGCATCGCACCGTTCAAGCGCGCGACGCGGCGTTGGCGGAGCGCATGCGACGAACCGGCGAGCTCGCCGCCGCAATTGCAAATGAACTGCGGATGCCGGCGGAACAGATCGAATCGTTGCACGCAGCGTCGCTCGTATACGACTTGGGAATGCTGTCCGTTCCTGAAGACGTGCTTCAGGCAAACGGGCCCCTTTCTGCAAAATGGACGAGCGTCGTGCGCGACCACGTTCGCGTCGGCGCCGCAATTCTCAGCGGCCACTCCACGTTATTTCACGCCGCCGAATCGATCGCGCGCTCGCACCACGAACGGTACGACGGAACGGGATATCCGGACCGCCTGCAAGCCGAAGAGATACCGCTTTTCGCGCGAATCGTGGCGATTGCCGATACGTACACCGCACTTACGTCCGAGCGTCCCTATCGCGTAGAATATCCCGCCGATCGCGCGCTGATCGAAATCATCGGCGCAAGCGGCTCCGCATTCGATCCCACGATCGTCGCCGCCCTTGAACGCATCAAAGACCGAGTAATCGAAAACCGCCTAACCGCATAATCTCGCCCCGCAAAAGTTTGAGGCGCTTCGGCGAGCGGGCCAACGCATTCGGCAACGGATTGCGGCGCTGGGGAAGGCGAACATTTACCGCACTAAGATGTGGTCTCAAGACTGGATCGCACCCAGTTAGGGTCGCCGAACGGCCCAGAGATCGGATCGACCTCGTTCGAATCATCGTTCCTCGATCGCCGCGGTTGGGAGTGGCAACCGCAGGTAAAACGACGCCATTTGCATGCGCCTTTCAGCTTCGCTAAACGCGGGGGCATCTACCCGAATGCTTTAGCCCACTGTTCGCGCGTAATCCGCAGGTCGTCTTCCTTGAGGTCTTTTAGCGGTATTTCCGGCATTTTTTCGCGCGCGCACAGATCGGGCACCGAGGTGTCTACGAAAAGCAGCCCGGTCACGAGTTCGCCTTTCGTACGCGCTTCATGAATAACTTCGAGCGCACCGATCCGGCTCGTCGCGTCGTAGTCGCGATCGACTTTGCGCAGGAGCAAATGCGAGCCGTCCTCGAGTTCGATATCCTGGACCGTTCCAGGTTCGTAATCGACCACGATTTCCTTACTTCCACGAATAAAGTCGGGCGCGTTGAGAATGAAGTCGTGATCGTGTTCCTTCACGTACGCGTAGCTCTTGGTCGAGCCGGCGTGGTCGTTGAACGTCACGCAAGGGCTGATAATATCGAGAACCGCCGTCCCGCCGTGCGAGAGAGCGGCTTGCAACAGCGGAACAAGTTGCTTCCCGTCGCCCGAAAACGAGCGCGCCACGAACGTGGCGCCGATTTCAATTGCAAGCCCGCAAACGTCGATCGTGCTGTATTCGTTGGGCGTACCGTTCTTAAGCGTCGAGCCGATATCGGCGGTAGCCGAAAACTGACCCTTCGTCAAACCGTAAACGCCGTTGTTTTCCACGAGATACACGCAGTCGAGATTGCGCCGGATCATGTGCGCGTATTGGCCGAAACCGATGCTCGCCGTGTCACCGTCGCCGCTAATCCCGAGAACGACGAGTTCGCGGTTCGCAAGCTTCGCGCCGGTCGCGGCGGAGGGCATGCGTCCGTGCACGCCGTTAAAGCCATGCGCTTGCTCAACGAAATACGCCGGCGTTTTTGACGAGCAGCCGATGCCGCTCATCTTGGCGAGTTTGTGCGGCTCGACGCCGTATTCGTAAAGCGCCTTGATCAGATGGTTCGTGATCGAGTTGTGCCCGCAGCCCGCGCACAACGTCGTCGGCAATCCCTTATAGACGTCGCGTGCCAACCCGGAAATATTCAAACTAGCGGTCATATCTACTCCGCGACCACTGCAGGCGCGCGCTCCGCCGCGAGCAGTGGGTCGATGATGGCGTGGGCGTCGATCGGGACGCCGTTGTAGTGACGAATCGAGTGCAAACGCCCGACGAGGTGGGCCGGCAACTCCGCGCGCAGCAAGCTGTAGAGTTGTCCGTCACGATTTTGCTCGACGATGTACACGCGTTCGTGACGGGCGATGAAGGTTGCGATGTCGGGCGAAAACGGCAGCGCGCGCACGCGCAGATAATCGAGGTCGATACCGTCGGCGCGCAGTTCGTCGCGCGCCTCGCGGACGGCGTGGTGGGTCGTTCCAAAAGCAAGAATCGCCGCGGGAGTTCCTTTTTCGTCGACGACCGGTTGCGGAACTACGTTTCGGGCGGTGTCGTGCTTGCGAACGAGACGGTCGAGATTTCGCTGCCACACCTCGGGCAGTTCCGAATAGCGGGCTTCCTCGTCGTGACCGGTCCCGCGCGTGAAGAATCCGGCATTGCTGTGCGCGGTTCCGGGAATCGTGCGATAGGGGATGCCGTCGTGATCGATATCGCGATAGCGCCCCCACGAATCGAGTTTGTTGAGATCGCTTGCCGAGAGCACCTTGCCGCGGTCGAAAGGTTTCTCCGGATACGGAAGCGGCGGAGTCATCCACGAGTTCATTCCAAGGTCGAGGTCGGAAAGAACGAACACCGGGGTTTGAAAACGGTCGGCGAGATCGAAGGCATCCATCGAAAACTCGTACGCTTCGTGAACCGTTGCGGGAAGGAGCACGAGCTGCTTTGTATCGCCGTGCGAGAGGTGATACGCAAAGGCGACGTCGCCTTGCATCGTTCGAGTCGGAAGACCGGTGGACGGTCCCGCGCGCTGCACGTCGAAAATTACGCCCGGAACTTCCGCGTAGTATCCATAACCGGCCCATTCGGCCATCAGCGAGAGGCCGGGACCCGACGTTGACGTCATCGCTCGCGCACCCGCCCAGCCGGCGCCGAGCACCATCCCAATTGCGGCAAGCTCGTCTTCGGCCTGAATGATCGCGACATTGCGCTCGCCGGTTTCGGGATTTACGCGATACCGTTCGCAAAGCGCGATGAACGATTCGCAGAGCGACGACGAGGGCGTAATCGGATACCAGGCCGCAACCGTGCAACCGCCCATAACGCATCCGAATGCGGCGGCGCGATTCCCGTCCATAAACATCAGGCCGTCCGTCGCGCCCGACATGCGTTCGAGCATGAACGGGTCGTGCTTTGCGAGGTGTTCGCGAGCGTGCGCGAAGCCTAAGCGGACCGCTTCCATGTTTGTGGTAACGGCCGCAGGCTTTTTTTTGAACTGATCTCCGATTGCCGCCTCGATCGTCGCCTCGTCGATGCCGAAGAGCGCGGCGAGTACGCCGACGTAGATCATGTTGAGCAAGTACTTGCGCATCGTGCCGTCTTTAAACGCGGCTTTCGCGATTTCGTTGAACGGAACCGCGTAATACGCGATATCGTCGCGTTGCGCGTCGCCTGAGACCGGGTAGGTTTCCTCGTGAATTACCACGCCGCCCGGCTTGATGCTTGCGACGTCCGTGCGCCACGTTGCGGCGTTGAGTGCGACGAGGATATCGACCTCGCGCGTCCGGCACTGATAGCCCTTCGAACTTACCCGGACGTCGAACCACGTTGGAAGGCCTTCGATATTCGACGGGAAGACGTTCTTGGGAGCGACGGGGATTCCGAGACGAAAAATTGCGTTTGTGAGGACGAGGTTGGAGGATTGGCTTCCCGACCCGTTTACCGTAGCGACCCGGATCGTAAAATCATTAACGGCGCGCTGCTGCATGCTATGCGAGATTACACGAACGGTACCC
>JBDTFK010000077.1:0-2950 GCA_039937995.1 Vulcanimicrobiaceae bacterium
GCCGTGCGTCAGCGCGCGCGAGAGATGGAACGCGTGCATCAGGAACTGGAGGTGGAGTTTGGCCGCGTGCCTACCCACGAAGAGATGGCCGCACGCATGGGCCTAACCATCAAAGAATTCGACCAGGTTGTGCAGCGCGTACGGGGGACCGCGGTGCTTTCGCTCGAGGAATTTCTCCCAAACGAGCGTGGCTACGAGATTCCGCTCGTCGATACGCTACGCGACGACGGCAGCGATGTTATGGGCGAAGTCGAATCGCGGGAAGTTCGTGCCGAACTCGTGCAAGCCGTAGAGAATCTCTCCCCGCAAGAGCGCACCGTTATCAAGCTCTACTATTTCGAGGGGCAGACCCTCAAGGAAATCAAAGGCGCGCTCGGGGTCTCGGAGTCTCGCGTTTCGCAGATTCACGCCCAAGCCGTCATCCATCTTCGCCAGCGGCTCAAGGAACTTCGCGAGGACCTCGGCTTGCGCGAAGACGATCCGAACGTGAAGCAAAAGTACCTCAGGAAGCCCGCTCCGGTTGTCGATACTAAAGTAGAACACACGCTACGGGGTGAATTGCCGGGCGATGGCGATCAGACCGGTGGATCTGCAACTCGCATATATGGCCGCTCCGCAGAACGCGGCCCAGGTTAATGTCGCTCAAAACGCCCCGCTAGCCGCGCAACAAGCCGCCCAGGCAGCCTTCATCGACGAACTTCATAAGCGCGAGGAATCCGTCGAGGAAGCGAAAGCCGCCGAAGGTTCGGTAATCAAAACCAACCCCGACGGGCAAGGAAATGGTGACGGCTATACGCCCCACGGACAACAGCGGAAACGACGCCCTGGTCCGGATGGCTCGCTCCTCGGCCTGGCCGGGGACGGCGAGCATTTCATCGACGTCACCGTCTGAACCGGCACGTTAGGCGTTCGCAATGTCCGCTCTCGATCCACTCGCTCACCTCGCTTCGCAAAACGTCGCCGACGCGCTAGCGACGATCGCCGAAGTCACGCTCAATCTCGGCGTTTCGACCGACGCTCTCCAAGGGCAAATTCGCACCGGAGACTTGATCGCCGCGATCGTGCTGCCGCCGCAAAACGGCACCGACGCATTGTCGCTTTTTGGAATCACGATCGCCGCGCAATTACCGCCTGGGGTGCATCCCGGCGAATCGTTGCTCTTGCAGGTAACGGGTTTTTCAGGTCAGCAGATTCTCGTGCGCAATCTCGGGGCGATCGATCCGTTGCGGCCTCCGCAAACCATCTACGTCGAATTGCCGGAAGCGAACGTAACGCCGCAAAGCGCGATGATATCGGTGCGGCAGCCGTCAGTTCCGGCGGCAACGACGAATGCTGCGCCCGCGCCCACGGTCGCACCGCCGCGTGAAGTTTTCGTTGCCGCGTCGGTGCGGCCGATCGAAGGAGAGGCTGCGCTACGCCTTGCGGTAACGCGGTCTGCCGCGGGCGATCTTTCGGGGCGGCTCCCGAACGCACGCGCAATCCGGTCGCTGCCGCAACCTGCGACGACAACTCCTCTCCCCGTTCGCCCCGCGCAACTGACGCCGCAAGCCGCTCTGCTTACGCGCTTACGCGTTCCGATTTCCGCGGCGACGCTGGTTGCGGTGCGTATGGCCGACGAGGCCGCTCAACACGTTACGAGCTCGTACGCGCGTTTGGATGACGCGCTTGCAAAACTGGGAGGGGCCGATTCGCGCGTGGGATCGCTTCGCGCGCTCCTCGCATTCACCGGAAAAATAGATCTTCGCAACGGGCGCGCGCTTCCCGAACAGATTGCCGCGTTTCTCTCGCACGTCGTTGGGAGCGCCGAAAGCAAACTTGCGCAAATCGTCCGCGCACTCGTGCCCACAGGCGCGGAAATTTCGCTGCCGGCGGAAACGCCGCGAACGCTTCTCTCCGAAACGCCGCAGACCGTTCCACCCGGATCCGCAGCACCGGTAGCCCCACCCTCGCCCGATTCGCTCGCGCGCGCGGCTGAACGAAACGTCGCGCTCGATCACGATCTTAAGACCGCGATTCTTTCGCTGTTGCGCAATCCGCCGCGCGATTTCCCCGCGCAGGCTACGCAAGCTTTGGGCAACGCGCTCGGCGCGACGACGGCTCTTCAACTCAACGTCCTCTCCGCGCAAAACGCGGATCCGGGCGCAATCGCGATTCCGCTTCCCGCATATTTTTACGAGGGTGGGAAGCCCACGCAATTGCGTATTTCGCGGGATCCGGGAAAATCCGGAAAGCGCATGGACGCCGATAATTTTTCCGTCTCGTTCGTGCTCGATACGAAGACGCTCGGAACCGTTGCGATCGACTTGCAGACCGCCGGCAGAGCGGTGAGCGTCAGCGTAAAAACCGAAGGCGCTTCCGCCGCAAACCGGTTTCGCGATTCGCTTTCGCACTTGCGTGACCGTCTCGAAGGCTTGCGCTATCGCGTTGCCGCGATGGGTGCTGAAGTCGCTCCACGGTCAGCCCCCGCCGTGCCCTCGGCGGAGTCGGCCGTCGAGCCGACCGCAACGAGTGCGTCGAACGTGGATCTGCGCGCATGAAGAACTTCTTCGATTTCCGTAAAGGCACGTATTCGCGCCCGGCCGCA
The DNA here is from genome assembly GCA_039937995.1 of Vulcanimicrobiaceae bacterium. Lineage (GTDB taxonomy): Bacteria > Vulcanimicrobiota > Vulcanimicrobiia > Vulcanimicrobiales > Vulcanimicrobiaceae > JALYTY01. The sequence continues at coordinate 2,585 of JBDTFK010000077.1, forward strand.
GCGGCGCTACAATACGATCCGCTCAAAAGCGAGCCGCCTCAGGTGCTCGCGGCCGGACGCGGCGTGACGGCCGGCGAGATCGTCCGCATCGCAAAAGAAAGAAATATCCCGCTCTACGAGGACTCCGGCCTGGTCGAAGCACTGACTCGTATCGACGCTTGCGACTACATCCCGCGCGAGCTCTACGCGGTCGTTGCCGAAGTTCTCGCCTACGTCTACAAAATCGACGCTAGGAATAAAGCCTAAAACCGCCTTCGGGCTGCCCGGGTGAGAAAAGGCGAACAGGAGTTCGCTATTCTTTGGGCGAAGCCCGGGTTCCGTGAGCTGGTTTCAACGCCTTCGGACCTCCCTCGGCAAAGCTCGTGA
>JBDTFK010000078.1:0-3365 GCA_039937995.1 Vulcanimicrobiaceae bacterium
GAGGGAACCGTGTTCGGGCTCCTCGGGCGCAACGGCGCTGGAAAAACCACCGCGATTGCCTGCGCGCTCGGATTGCTTCCGGCGTCGAGGGGCAGGGCAACGTTTTTCGGAGAGCGGCTGACGCCCAAAACCTTCGAACGCGTCGCGTACGTTCCTGAAATCAACGCACTCGACACCTGGATGACGCCGTTGCAACATCAGGAATTTCGAGCGAGCTGTTTCTCGCGGTTCGACCGGAGAGCGATGTCGGAATTAATGCAGAGATTCGAAATCGACCCCGGCCGCATGCTGAGGAAGATTTCAAAAGGGCAACGGCAAGCCGTAGCGCTCGCCCTTGCGTTCGCGCAGAAACCCGATCTCATGATTCTCGATGAGCCCGCGTCCGGGCTCGACCCAGTCCTGCAACGGCGGTTACTCGACACAATCGTTGGTTCGGCAGCCGAAGGAACGACGATACTGTTCTCGTCGCATCAGATCGGGCACGTCGAACAAGCCGCCGAACGCATCGGCATTTTCGATAAAGGGCGCTTGGCGCTCGAAGCCGATGTTGATGAATTGCGCGAGCGGCGATCGCTCATCGAGGCGTACTTCGTCACGCTCCCCGATCTTGCGCTTCTGCGCGCACAGATCACCTCGTCAATTGAAATTGCCGGAACCCTCGTGCGGGTCTATGCAAACGGTGACGCCGGTGAGGTTGAAACCAAACTCGCCGCGCTTTCACCGCTCACCTTGAACAAACGTGAGATCACGCTGGAGCAAATTTTCTTCTCGACCATCGGTGAAAAAAGGGAGCACGCGTCATGATGTACCGGCAAACGTTCGTTATGCGCAGGGCGGTCGCGTGGTTTACTGCCCTCCTCGGGGCGCTCTTCTTCGCTGCGGTGGGTATCCAGACGCTAAGCCATAATCAATCGCGCGTTAGCATGACGCTGGACGACTCGATCTTTTTCGTTTGTTGGGCCGCCGGCGTGTTTGCCGTCGTGTACGGCGCGGGACTCGGGAATGGTTCGCGAGAGGCGGCGCGAGTACTGTGGACGATTCCGAAGCCGCGGTGGAAGAACGCTTTGAGTGTTGTATTCATCGACGCGATGGGGCTCCTGTGCGCCTTAGTTGCCGGAGTCCTCGCAACGTACGTCGTTATCGCGCTTTTTTCCGGACCGGTTCGCGTAGAGTATATGCTAACGCGAGGCTTTTCGTGGATGGGGCTCCTCATCGCCGCGCTCTTTCTATTCGCGCTGTACGGCTGGAGCGCTGTCGTCGGCATGCTCGGACGGCGTATGCCCTACGCCGGCCTCCTCGCCTATCCGCTGATTCTGCTTTGGTCGACGTTTTCAAATCTGCCGGGTAAGTTCGGCGATCTGCTTCGCAGCATACTCGTCGCCAATCCGCTCGCGGATTATTCTTACGCGTACGGCTCCTTGGTCGCCCACGCTAAGCCATCGATGCTCAATCCGTCTATGACGGCGCTTTCGCACGTTCAAGCCTCGAATTTTCCGGCAATACTTCTGGCAATCGGTGCTGTCGGGTGCGGCATCGCGATTGTTCTGTGGACGCGTTCGGAAATACTTAATGCGTAGTAAGGAAACCCAAACGATGATATATCCGGCTCCGCCCTCGGCCGCGCAATACTATCACCAAGCGGTTGGAACCGGATACCGAGGCGACATGCGGCTGGACTTCGGCGACGTCGCCGGCAACTGGATGATCACACGCGGTCACGCGGCCTTTGCCCTGCGCACGGTCGGACTTTCGCTCAAAAGCGCCGCGATCGCTTTCCGGTACACGAATGTAACATTTCCGAAGTAGCTTTGGAAAATCAAACGCCCTAGGAGTTCGTCCCCTTCTGTGACGGCGATTTCGCTGGTTCAAGCCTCCAAGCCAACGTGCAAAAAGCCGCGATGCGCGCCCGCGACTTCACCCTCGTACAGAGCGCTCTTCCAGGAATCGTGCAGGGCGCAAGCCGCTCTTCATTACGGATGAAAATAGTACGCAGCGGCCACGTTCGGTACGATAAGAGCCTCCTGAACGAGGTTGCGAACCAGTATCTAAAGAAGTTTCGACCAACATTACCCGATCAATTCATCAACGCTTGGCAACACATCTATGCGCAGTTGGAAGGTTCTCAGCCATTACCGCCGGCAACGTTCGATTGGAACCCGAACGTTCAAGGGCTCAATAACAACGAATTTATCGATCCTGGGCCGTTTTATCCGGGATCAGGCTTCGTCGACTGGATCGCTGCCGACGGTTACGATAAGGAAGCAACCACGAAGCCGAACAACCCGGTTGGTTTTCCTTCAGTCGTTCAAGCGTGGTATACCGAGTTTGAAGGATATGGCAAGCCGCTGATGGTTGGCGAAACGGGCGCCTGCGATTCTTACCAATACCCCTATGACCAAGCATCCTACATTCGGTCATTTCAGAGCACGATGGAGCCCGGCGCGCAACAAATGTACCCGGGGATTAAAGCCCTCCTGTATTTTGATGCGCCTGGATTGTATGCTCCGCCAGTCGGTGGCCGGTGCCATTACTCGCTGAGCTTGCAACCGCAACCGCCGCAAATTAGCGGATTCCAGGCGTTCGTCAATCTGGCTGCCGATGCGTACTTTTCTGCGTACGTCGTCCAACAATAGGAGATGCTTAAATGCTTACTCTATCGCTTCGCATTACAGGTGTCATAGCGCTCGCGCTACTGTGCGGTTGTTCTCAGGCGTTGCAAAACTCAATAGTCCCGCCCGCGCAATCAGGCGGTGTAAACGACGCCGTGCGAATGCCGTGGGGCGGCTTCTCGTTGGATAAAACGGTGGTTTTTGCTGCCTCACTTGGCAAAGCAAGTGTCGTGGCGTTCAATGGCTCCGGCAAACTGATTGCAACGATGCGAACTGGGGTAGGTACACTTGCGACCGACCCGCGTGGTAACCTCTATGTTGCACCAAATCAGGAGTACGATGTAGACAAGTTAAAGATTTTCGCGTCCCCATACACGGGGTCGCCGAAAGTAATACATATACCAGGCCAGATCGTCAGGGGCATAGCGGTGGATCAGCGAACCGGCGTATTCGCGGTGTTGTCGGATTCGTCTCGCCCGGGCGGCGGCCCGAGCCGAATTACGTTTTTCATGTCCGGTGCAACGACTGCGTGCAATATCGTTCATCAGCCTAGAAATTTAACAAACTTCTTTAGCGGGGCTGCGTTCGACCGCGAAGGCGTACTGTTTTTGATCGCGGGAAGTGCTGCCGGGCATCCGTTAGCATCGACCGCCGGTGAATGCAAAGCGAAAACCGTCCAAGTATATCCATTTCGCAACACACAAGACTATCTGGCATTTAATGCCGACGACAACTTGGTGTTGCAAGGATATAGTT
>JBDTFK010000079.1:0-3276 GCA_039937995.1 Vulcanimicrobiaceae bacterium
GCTGCAGATCGTCGATGAAAAGACGACGGTGCTTACGACACGCCGCGGAATCACCGACCTCGGACGTTACGATCCGCCTGCGGTGTTCGAACGATTCGAGTTGCAACCGCGCCAGTTGCCCGACTACCGCGGCCTCAAAGGGGATCCCTCGGACAATCTTCCCGGCATTCCGGGCATCGGCGAAAAAACGGCCATCAAATTAGTAAAGGCCGCCGGTTCTCTTGACGCACTCGTAGCGGATCCGTCGCTTTCCGGCTCGCCGAAACTCGCCAAACTCATCGAGGAGCACGGGAGAGCGGCGCAGACGTACCGCGACGTTTCGACAATCCGGCGCGACCTTCCAATCGAACTCGATTGGAGCGCGTCGCTGTATCGGGAACCAAGCGAAAGCGACCGCTATCGTCTCTACGCCGACCTCGAGTTCAAAACGCTGCTGGCCAAACTCAAACCTCCGGTCGACGATCTGCCGCTCTTTGACTCCGAAACGAAACTGCACGGCGTCTACCGCTCGTACGCGGCATCGGTCGATCCGCCGGAGTTTGTGCGTCTCGGTGCGGAATTAGGCGACCTGGCAAAAGCGGACTCGCTCGCAATCGCCTTGCGCGCAGATGAAATCGGTGTAAGCGGGAGCGCGGGCACCGGAATAGCGTTCGCGCGCGGAGCTCTCTCGCAGGAAGAAGTGCGCGGCGGTTTTGTAGCCGCACTCGCCGGAGCGAAAGCGGTCATTGCGTACGATGCGAAGCGAGTGACGCACGCCTTCCGCGAAGCGGGGATCGCACACGAGCGTTTCACCGGAGACGCGATGCTTGCCGCACACCTCTTGAACCCTTCGCGGACGTTTTCCGACTTGAACGATGCGGCGGCCGAAGTGCTTCAAATCGGCGTACCGGACGACGCCGCCGCGTATGCCGACGCGACGCTGCAAATCATCGCGAAAGCCGTCGTGGAACTCGAAGCGCGCGATCAGCATTCGCTTTTTTACGACGTCGAGGTTCCACTGGCACCGCTTCTCGCGAGGATCGAGGCGGCCGGCGTGGCGATCGATCCAACGGAACTCCACGCGCTCGGCGAGGAGATACACGTTACCGCCGCCCGTTTGCAACAACACATCTACGATCTCTCCGGCGAGGAGTTTAATATCGGTTCGCCGATGCAACTCGGAAACGTCCTATTCGGGAAGCTTCAAATTCCGGGCGGGAAGAAAAATAAGACCGGGTGGGCCACCGGCGTCGAAGTCTTGCAGGGCCTCGCGCGGGACTACCCGATCTGCGCCCTCGTCCTCGAATGGCGCGAAGTAACGAAGCTGAAAAACACGTACGTCGACGTGATTCCGCAACTCGTCGATCCGGTCGATAAACGGCTGCACACGGTCTTCAATCAAACGGCGACCGCAACGGGACGGCTTTCGTCGACCAGTCCAAACCTTCAAAACATCCCGGTACGCGGAGACCTCGGACGGCGCATCCGCCGCGCGTTTGTTGCCAAAGACGACGATCATGTCTTACTGGCCGCAGACTATAGCCAGATCGAATTGCGGATCATGGCGCATCTCTCCGGCGACGAGGCGATGCGCACGGCCTTCGAAGAAGGCCAGGATATCCACGACTTTACGGCGCGTCAGATTTTCGGTGTCGCGCCCGGCGACGTGGTCGACGGGAACAAACGCCGCATGGCCAAGAGCGTTAACTTCGGGCTGCTGTACGGCATGTCGGATTTCGGTCTCGCGCAACGTCTCGAAATTAGCCGCACCGAGGCTAAAGAAATCACGACTGCCTATTTCGCGCGATTTCCGTCGGTGCGCGAATATATCGGACGCACGCTCGAAGAGGCCCGCCGCCTAGGCTACGTTTCTACGCTTCTCGGGCGGCGGAGATACATGCCGGCCCTTACCTCGAGCAATTTCATGTTGCGCTCCGCCGCGGAACGCGAAGCGACCAACGCACCGTTACAAGGGAGCGCGGCCGACCTTATGAAGATCGCCATGGTTAAAATCGACCGCGCCCTACGCGACGCGCAACTGGAGGCGACGATGCTCCTACAAATTCACGACGAGTTGATCTTCGAGGTGCCGCACCGGGTGCTCCACGACGTGGCGCATTTGGTGCGCACCGAGATGGAAAACGCAATCGAACTCTCCGTTCCGCTCGAAGTTACGGTTAAGACCGGGCGAAATTGGTACGACGTTGAGGCGATGGAGAATGTTTAGCATGTTGCTGGCCGCGCTCGTCACCATTTCTTCGCCGGCAACACCCGCGCCGCAGTTTTTAGCCAAAATTTCGGTTCAAGCCCCGCGCGCGAAACTGACACTGCAAGTTGCGCGCACCGAAGAACAGCGCGAACGCGGATTAATGAGTGTTACGAAACTCGTTCCGCGAACCGGCATGGTGTTTGTCTTCGATACCGACGGGCCGGTCGAATTCTGGATGAAAGACACGCTCGTTCCACTCGACATGGTATTCGTTAGCGCCGACGGCACGGTTCGCAGCGTGGCGTCGCGCGTTCCGATCGTGCCGCTCGACACGCCGGACGACAAGATTCCGCGACGCAAGGGCAACGCAAAATTCGTGATCGAACTTGCCGCCGGCGAAGCGGCAAAAGACGGTATCTCACCGGGCGCGACACTTTTGGGAGTCACGGCCGAAGCGCACTAGCCGTTTAACGTGCATGAAACGCTCAATTCTCATGACGCTTGCACTCGCTGCAACGTTTGTCGCTCCCCTCGGCGCATCCGCAGCTACAACGGGTGGAACCGTTTGCGGCCGTGTCGACGCCAATACCCCGCTGCTCGTTGCGTTGCTTGTCGACCCGCTGCAATCGGGCACCGTAATCGCGCATTCCGCAACCGAGGACGTTCAAACGACGATCGGAAACGGCGGTAAATATTGCTTCAAAGGCTTACACGCTGATTTGCATACAATCGTTGCGTTCGGAGACGCATCGACGTACAGCGCCTCGATCACGCCCATCGACGGCAAAACGTTACTGCTCGACCTCAACGCAAAGACGTAGCGCTGACGCCGGGGTCGAGAATGATCCCGGCCCGCGAGCATCGCCGAAGCCAACTCCGGAATTCGCGAAGCGGTGCACGATGTACGCGTAGATGATAGAATGCGCTCGTGCCCGAGCTGCCGGAAGTAGAGACTATTTCACGCGGTCTTGCTGCGACGATCGTCGGAAAAACGATCGCGCGCGTCGAGATTCGCCTCCCGAAAATGGCCGTGGCGCCGCCCGGAGTCGACTTTGCCCGGGACCTCGTGGGCGAGGAAATTGTCGGAG
>JBDTFK010000080.1:0-7116 GCA_039937995.1 Vulcanimicrobiaceae bacterium
CCCAACCGGCAGCATGAAAAAATGACCGCGCCGCGCGTCCGGCAACGTCACCTGGTGTGTGAAATTTGAACGGCGACTGCCGCACCTTGCGGCATTGAGAAGTCTGCTCGGTTGTTGTGCGCAAGCATATAACCGGCTACGGCACCGGTCGAGCCCCCGTTGTTACCCTTAAAAACGGTCTTCCCGACGGCATTTCCGATCAGCATACCGCCGGCCGCGCCGACGATGCGCTTCCCGGTCTGACTCTGTGATTGAACCTGGCCGCCCGTGGTCGTCCCAGCTATTGAATAGCTCGTTCCGTTCGCTAAGATAAGTTTGGTAAACGCAAAGTTCAACTCTGCATTGCGCCCCTGTCCGGCTTTCACGGCAACGCTGACGTGGCCGTAGAGCTTGGCGCTATGAACCGAATTATCGGTGCTGCTCACGTTGACGAGTTCTATCGCCTGGCCGACATAGGCGGTTTTTGTTGAGACACTCTTCGCGAGCATTCCGTTTAGCACGGTCCCCGGGGCTGGGGGGGCCGCCATTGCAACGGTGGCGATTCCCGCCAAAAGGAGTGGAAGCGCGCATACGTTGAGTCGATTGAACGCCATTACCTTGTACCTCCTCGGATTTTGACCGGACGAACCTCGTATGCGTTCTCTTCGCTCACGGCGTTTCGAACTCAGTTTTCCTTATTCATAGCTCTTTAGTGCGGGCCAGAGTTCCGCGAGAGGTTTTTTTATGCCGCGGCATACCATGATCGGCATGTTATTTTCGTATCCGATTGCCCACCGGTTCGTGAAAACTGCCGCTCGCGTCGCGCTTTTGAAAACGTGATCTTTTGCGCCGCAATCGCCACCGATATCGATCAGGACGTCTCCGCTATAACCGCGCGTGCCCCAGAGCCAGTACTGATTGTGTCCGCTGATGATCGGGACGCCGGGTTCGAAGAACGCGACGGCGCTTGCTTCGCCATAGTTTCCTGCGATCGCAACCGCTCGCTCGCGTTCCCGCGCGGGGAGCGAAGCGTACACGTGCGCGACGGTCGCTGCTAACTCCGGCCAACCGTGCATGTCGGCCCAATCTCCCGGGAGGCTGCTTTCTTCACGATTGTGTTCGGTTGCGGTGATGTCGCGCGGGATGTGGAAAAACGCGTAGAGTCCTTGACTGTACGCGACGTACGCGTCTTCCGGAAGCACCGGAAGCGAGAGCGGCGCAATTGCGACACCGATTACCAAAGCTGCCGCGAGGACGGCCGCGCGTGCGAGGGTGAAGCGCTGCGTCCACCGCTCGATCGTCACGCCTCCCGCGGCGATGAGAACCGGATACACGTTGGCCGGATAGTAGTGCTTGCCATGAAAGAAAATCATTTCGGTGATCAAGGCGATGTAGGCGTAAGCCAGGAAGCGGAATTGTGCCGTCCGCAGCAGCCACACGAGTCCGGCGATCCATACAATTGCGAGGAAAAGTCCGGTGATCATGACTTCTTGCAAGAGATACAGCAGAGGACCGGCGATAATGTTTTTTCCTTGTTGCCCGTTCTCTAAAAGCTGGAGCATCGGCAATCCGTAGTGCATTTGCCATAGCAGATTTGGAAGCGCGATAAGAGCGGCAGTCGCGGCGCCGAAAACAAACCATTTCGTAAACGTGATGCGCCGCTGCGGGGTTGCGAGCAAGCCGAGCAGCAGTGCGATCACGAAAAAGACAACGCTATATTTGCTTTCGATCGTTATGCCGGTAACCGCGCCTACCGCGAGCCAAAGGCGAGGATCGGCACCTTTAGCGATTCGTACGATCAACAACGTCATGAGCGGCCACGTGAAGAGTCCGACCTCATCGGTCGAGACTTTCATGCCGAAACTGCTCAATACGCCGGTGAAGAAAAACACGATTGCCGCGAGGACCTGTGCGAATGCGCCCCCACCGTATTCCGCGACGAGCAGGCATGTCGTGTACACGCCGGCGGCTGCAAAAAGCGCGGGTACCGCCCGAAGAAGCAGCAGAGAGTGGCCAAAAATCTGCGTCCCTGCCGCCAGGAGCGGAACCACGGGCGGCTGATCGGCATATCCGAATTGCGGATGCATTCCGCAAATAATGAAGTAGAGTTCGTCGCGGAAAAAGCCGTAATGCGGGTTTGCGACGAGATGAAGCAGGAACGTCGCGATCGCGGCGATCCATGGGATAGAAAGCGGTCGTGTCATTTCAATAAATCCGGGCGTTTCGCGGCGTACCGGCGGCTCCACGAGAGCTCGATACCGTCGCGAAGTAGTAATTTGTAGTCACCGTGAAACCACGGTTGAATCTCGGCGATGTTATCGATGTTAACGATGTGCGAGCGATGCACGCGCGCGAATTGCGTGGGATCGAGCCTTCCCTCGATCGACTCGAGCGTCGAACGCATTGCGTGCGTACCCCGGGCGGTATGAACGAGGACGTTATTTCCTTCGGATTCGAGGCGCGCAATGTCGCGCGTTGCCAGGAAGAACGATTTTCCATCGCCCGGTATGAGCAAACGTCGCACGTAGCGATCCTCGTTGCGAGCTTGGGCAAGCAGGTCGGCAATGCGGTCGGCACGGCCGGGTGAGGCCGCGGCGACGCGAGCACGCTCGAGCGCTAAATCGAAGCGAGACCGGTCGTACGGCTTCAAGAGATAGTCCAGTGCCCGCACCTCGAACGCTTTGATCGCGTACTGATCGAACGCCGTTACGAAGACGATTGCCGGTGGGCTCGCATGGGCAGCAAGGGCTTCGGCGACGCCGAGACCGTCGAGATCGGGCATCTGTATGTCGAGGAACGCGATGTCGGGATTCGTCATCGCGATCAAATCGACGGCGTCCACGCCGTTCGAAGCTTCTGCTGCGATCTCAATGTCGCCGTGGTCGCGTAGAAAGCGGCCGATTTTCCGTCGCGCCGGCGCCTCATCGTCGGCAATGAGAACGCGAAGCGTCACGCTGCGGAACCTCCGGCTACATAGGGAAAGCGAAGTGTGACGCGCGTTCCGCCGCTCGCAGAGGCGATTGCGAAACTCGAAGCGTCGCCGTACATGTACGCCAGCCGCGACTCGACGTTGCCGATGCCGTGCCCGCGCTTTGCCCCCGGCGTGAAGCCGGTGCCGTCGTCGACGACGTCGACGACGGTCGAGCCGTTCTCGCGCCGGACGGCAATCGTCAGCGCGAGCGCGGCGTTCTCGCCGGGCATGCCGTGCCGAATGCTGTTCTCGAGGAGGGGCTGCAGGAGCATAAACGGCATTTCCGCGTCACGCGCGTCGTCGTCCACCCGGACGTCGAGAAGCAGGCGCCGCTCCAGGCGCGTCGTCATAATGTCGACGTACATGCGCTCGACTTTGATTTCTTCCTCGAGCGGAACGATCTGGACGCGGCTGGAGGCTAGTACCAATCGCAAAAAGTCGCTGAGTTTCGTGAGCATTTCGTCGGCCTTTTGCACGTCTTCGTACATCACGGTCGATATCGCGTTGAGCGTGTTGAAGAGAAAGTGCGGATGGAGTTGAAGGCGGAGGTTCTCGAGTTGCGCGTGGGCGAGTTTCGCTTGCAAATCGGCTGCCGCGATCTCGGCCTGTCGGCTTCGTGCCAGGCCGTCAAAGAAATTGATGAAACCGACGATGATGAGGAAGTAGAGAATGTCCTTTGACGCTTCCATCGGATAGCGGTAGAACATGATCCCGTAGTCGTACGTGCCTTGGCCGGTCGCAAGCGACACGAGATCGCGGCCGAACGCGTTGAGCGTCGTGTGTATCGCGGAATACACGAGTGCGGCGGCGAGCGTGACGGCGAGCGTCGACGGCCAGTTCTCGCGTCGAATCCGGAAGCGCCGCGCCACCAAGAAGATCAGCGGCATCAGTCCGAGCGCGGTATATGCGCCGACGAGTTCTTCCGTAAGACGGCGCGGCGCCGTTCCGAAGTGTTGCCGCGAGAGATCGTCGAGGTACCCGGCGCAGAAAAGCAGCAGCCCTATTGCGCTGAAGAGCGCGAAGAGGAGCAATGGCGTTTGAAAGCGGCGTATCAGCTTCACCTCATCGTCTTACCGTGCAACGGCCGGCGCCGTCAACGCGTCCGGGACGAACGGGACAAAAAAGCGGCTCGCCGGGCAGGCGGGCCGCTTTTCTCCTCGAGCACGAGTGAGGCTTTACGGGAAAGACTTCGTCAGAACGAACCGGTACGTCGAGGGCCCGAGGACGTTTGCGACGGTTGCGGCTGTGCCCCCGTCGGCAAGCGAGATTGGAACGCCGCCGCCGTAGACCGGAATCAGGCTATGGAAAGCGTTGAAGATGTTGTCTCCCGAGACTTGGAACGCGAGGTTGTCGCCGAACGGCTCGCGTATCGTCGCAAACGCAATGCCGAACGGCGGTTCGTTGAGCGAGTTGTTCTTTCCGTAGAGCGTTTCACCGAACGCAGCGTACGCGTTGTTTTTAAACGTGTACGAAAATTCGACGTTTCCTTGGAAGTAGGGAATGCGCGTGTTAAGCGAGCCGACCGTGCTTCCGAAACCGACGCCGTTTGCATTACTGCCGACGCCCGTTCCGTTGAGGTTTTCGTTCTCAACGATGTTGATGTTTTGGTTGTACGTCGAGGCGATGCACGGACGGGCGGGCGTGGCGACAAAGCTACAGTAGAAACCCGGCGGCAAATTGTAGACGTATCCACGTTGCAACGATCCGGCAAGTGTGTAGCCGAAACCGTACTGCGGCAAGTGGCGAAGGTTGAGCTCAAAGCCTTCGAACCGTGAGTTGCTCAAGTTGACCGTCGCCTGGTTGAAGATCGGAGTTCCGACCGGAGCGTTGCTGCCGCCGCAGATTTGCGGCGTACACGTTTGACCGGTTGAGAACGTATCGCCGAAGAAGTGGTTGAACAGGTTGGTTTGGTAGAGATCCGTTGAGACCGTCGTAACGCCGTCCTTGAGGCGGAAGTCCGCTCCGAGGTCGTAGCCGAATGCCGTCTCCGGCTTGAGCAGTGCGTTTGGTACGGAGATATATGCAACTTGATTCGTCGAGTCGTAATTCACGAAGTTCCCCGGAACGCCGCTGAGAATCGCCAGGAACGGGGGCGCGATCGAACTTCCGGCTGCGAAGCGGAGTGCGAGATTCTGCTTCGGCTGGTACACGAGGCCGATGCGCGGGTCGTTGTGCGCGGTATTGGTCGTCGCGAACGTTACATTACTACCATCGACGTTGCACTGATAGTTCCCAAACGCGTCGACGGGGCACGATTGCGCGAACGTATTGCGGTACTGGTTTTGATAGTCGCTGAAGGTTACGCGCATCTTTGGCCCGAGCGAGAAGTGAGTGCGCAATTGGTACGTCGTCTCGATCTGCGACGACCCCGTGGGAACGCTCACGCTGTTCGCCACGCCGACCGTCGGCCCGGGACTGAAAGAATCCGGCCCTTGGTTGTAAGCCGTCGTTTGCGCGTTGGTCGAATCCGCGGAAAACGACACGTCGTTATCTTCGCCGAACGGGTGCGTGTATTGGAACGAGAACCCCGCGAGTTTGTCCTCTTCGTTTTCACGGAAGAAGTCTTGCGTGCCCAGGCTCACCGGCGTGCCGTTGAACGTCGGGCCGCCTAAATTTGTTCCGTAGAGCGAAACGTTGTTGGTATCGAGTCCGCCGGGCGTTCCACCCGCATATTGAAGGCGGCTGATCGATGCGTGGTAGTATCGGCCGATAACCGTGTCGTTTCCAAGCGTCGTACTGACTTCACCTTGGAAGATCGGCTCGTTATTCGTTTCGCGCGTCGGTTGACCGGCGAAGAGGAAATCCACCGCGACCGGACTGCCCGCTTTAAGCGAACCGGAGTAAGCCGGATCGTTTGGTTGGAACGTCGCAAACGTGAGGTTTCCGGTGTTTCCTACCTGGTCGCTAAACGACTGTCCGCCGAGATAACTTGCCGTGGCGGTCGTTGCAGAAGAGAGTTTGTAACGCGCCTTCAAGAGTTCGCCCGTCGTCTCTAAGTCGCCGTTAACGGTGAAGCAGCACGCGAGCAACGGATAGGAAGAATTGATGATGCTTTCGGTGGTTCCCACGGGAGCCTGTTGTTTTCTCGTGAAGAGCGACAGGCCGTTCGGACCGCCGACGAAGCTGAATTGCGGATCGAACCAGACTTGTGTGCCGTTGATTGCCGACGGGGAATCGGCCGTCGCGACTTGCGCCACGAAGCCTAGGCGGCCGTCCATGATCGTGTCGGAAAGGCCGAAGTTTGCAAACGTTCCGCCGTGACTATCGACGCCGACCAGCACGGTAGGCGTCGGGGTCAGCGTCGGATCTTTCGTCCGGAAGTTCAGCGTGCCGCCGATGGCATTGTTGACCTGCGGTGCGTCGGCTCCGGGTCCTTTGATCGATTCGATGCTGCCGAATAAATAGCTCGATAAGAACGTCGTAACGTAGTCGCCGTAGACGCCGGTGGACAGCGGGTGCCCGTCAATCAGGCTTGCGGTCTCATACGACCCGGCACCGCGAATGGTCGGAACCGTAATCGATCCGGGAGCTGCGGCGTTGGCGCTGCTCGAAGGAAACGAAATTTGCACGCCCGGAATCTGGTTGAGTACGCGCGTGACTTGGGGCTGCGATTGATTGACGAATACCTGCGAGGTAATGACGTTGACCGTGGCCGGCGTCGTGTTGAAGGTGGCGTGATTGGTTGAAGTCACGGTCGCAATCGTGCGCAGGGACGTGAGCGTTGCGGCGTGCATTCTCACGCTCAAGTTCTGCGATTGACCGGCGAGGACGATGAGGTCGTTTTGGGTTGCGCTATTGTAGCCGGCTCGCTTCGATGAAAAGACGTACACGGATGCGGGAACGTTCGAAAACGTAAACGCTCCCTGCGCATCGGTCGTTGTCGTGAGGCGCGTTGCGCCCACCAGAGCGACCGTCGCATTCGCGACCGGCGCGCCGGTATCGTCGGTGATCGTTCCGGTAACCGTACCGGAAGCTGACTGCGCCTGTGCCACACGTGCCGGGGCGGCGCCGGAAGCCGTTGCCGCGCTGACGGGTCCAACGGCGAGCGTCGCCACGAAGAGCGTACAGAGGACAAGCGTTGAGTGGACGCGGGTGATGCAGTTCACACACATTCTCCATAACAAGCAAAAAGGCAACGAACATACCGCTAGGCGCCATCGATAGCT
>JBDTFK010000081.1:0-4409 GCA_039937995.1 Vulcanimicrobiaceae bacterium
AGGCGTTATGGAACGTTATAAGAAGAACGGAGTCCCCGCCGACCTCGTTGAGGTTGCTAAACGTCGCGCGCTCGCCGACGCCGAATATAAAATGAATTCGATCGAAGATCTGGCGCAGGAGTGGAGCGATGCGGTGGCCGTTGAGGGTAAGACCTCGCCGGAAAGCGAGGTAGCTGCGCTCAAAGCCGTAACGACGGCCGATGTTAATCGCGTGCTACGAACCTACGTCGATTTCGATCACATGATCGTAGCCGAGGCGGTACCGAAAAACCTCGGAAAGATCAATTCAAACCCGCCACCGCCGCCGGCCAAGGAAAATGCGAAGGTTACGATATTGCACCACGATCCTCTGCCGTCGTGGGCGATCGAGGCGTTCAAAAACGTCCAAGTCCCCAAAGCTTCGACGACCCCCGTCGATATGACGCTCTCGAACGGGATGCGTTTGATCGTGGTTCCCGAACACGTATCGCACACGGTCGTCGTTTCGGGCAACATCAGTTCGAGCGAAGCCATTCAAGCTCCCAAAGAGATTCAAGGCGTCGACGATATCACGACGGCGTTGCTCTCGTTTGGTACGACGACGTACGACCGCCTCGCGTATCGCAAAGCGCTCGACGACATCGCTGCGGACGTAAGCGGCGGAACGAGTTTCTCGCTGACGACGCTTTCGGATCAATTCGACCGCGGTGTCGCGCTGTTGGCCGACGAGCAGTTGCACCCCGCCTTCCCCGCCGCTGCGTTTGCGACCGTCCAACAACAGGAAGTGCAAGCGCTGCAAGGCGCCGTAACCTCCCCGGACTTCCTCTTCCAGGTGGCGCTAAACAAGGCGCTCTATCCGGCGGGCGATCCCGAACAACTGACGGCCACGCCGCAAAGCGCCGGAGCGGTTACCATGGAGAGCCTCAAGAAGTGGTATTCGGATGCGTACCGCCCCGATATGACGACGGTCGTCGTGGTGGGTGACGTGACGCCGGACCAAGCTCGAGCTACGTTCGAGAAGTACTTTGCGAGTTGGAAGGCAACGGGTCCGAAGCCGGACGTGTTCCTTCCGGCCGTTCCCCCGAATACGGCGGCCGATGTCGTGGTTCCCGATCCCTCGCGCATTCAATCGCAAGTGCAATTGGAGCAGACGAATGGGCTTACTCGGGGCAACGGGGACTGGGCAACGATGGCCGTTGCAAACGCCGCCTTCGGGGCGTCGGCGACGTCGATACTCTTTCACGACGTGCGTGACGTTCACGGGCTGGTTTACGGCATTTACAGCCGGCTCAATGCGCGCAAGAACCGGGGGGCGTTCTCGATTCAGTTTTCGTCCGATCCGAACAAAATCGATCCCGCGCAGTCGCTCGCCATCGGCGATCTCAATCACCTGATGCAGCACGGAGTCGGCAGCGACGATCTTGCGCGCGGTAAGACGATGCTCGTTTCCGAAGTCCCGATCCGCGAACAGAGTTTCGGCGGTATCGCGGGCCAACTCTTGGAGTACGCGGGATTGGGGTTGCCGCTCGATCAAGCGACCATCGATGCCAAGCGCGAGGTGGCGACGACCAATACCGACATTCTTACGGCCGTGCAGAAGTGGATCCGACCGCACGATTTTGTCCGGGTCATTCTCGGGCCCGGCCCGAAATAGGATTGCATGGCGCGCGCCGCATTTGCTGTCGGGTTCGACATCGACCACACGCTTTGTATCGATAACAAGCTCGAGCGTGTCGCGTTCCTTCATCTGCTCGACTGGATCGCTGCCGACGGAGGCCGCGCCCTTGGGAATCTGAGCCAAGAAAGCGCGGCGATCGATGCGCTACTCGGCGCGCAACGCGCGGGAGCGTTTTCAATTGAAGAAGCGGTAAACGCATTTGCGCGTGACCGCGGCGTCAACTCGCCGCAAAGCTATGCGGAGCGCTTCAAGCACATGGTGATGCAGATGGTCGACGCGTTCGTGGTTCCGGCGACCGATGCTAAGGCAACGATCGAAGAATTGGAGCGGCGCGAGATCCCGGTTGCGATTCTCAGCAACGGCTGGAACCCGTTGCAAATCGCGAAAGGGCGTCGCGCGGGGTTCACCGGACCGGTTCTCGCGAGTGGGACGCTCGGCGTGCAAAAGCCGGAACGGGCGGCGTTCGCGGCGCTCGTCGAAGTGCTTGGCGTCGAAGCCGGAAACTGCTACTACGTCGGTGACGATCCCATGGCGGATATCGTGGGCGCGAGCAACGCGGGGCTGAACGCCGTGTGGCTCGACAACGAAGGAAAACGCTACCCGGCAGATCTTCCGCCCGCGCCCAACATGGTCGCATCGCTCGCGGAACTGCTCGCAATTATTCCGGCGCTCGCCGTATGAGTCCAAAGATTACCGGCGGCTCGCTCAATAGCCGCAAAGTGAAATCACCCAAAGGTGCGAGCGTTCGCCCGACGCCCGGCCGCGTAAAAGAATCGCTGTTTTCAATTTTGATGCCCCAGATCGAAGGCGCCCGGATTCTCGATTTGTACGCGGGAACCGGTGCCATCGGCTTCGAGGCCGCGTCGCGCGGAGCTGCACGCGTCGTTTCGGTCGAAGCGCATCGCGAAACCGCGCACGCGATTGAGGCTGCCGTTGAAGATTTGGGAATCGGGAAGTGCGTTACTGTGGTTGCAGCTCCCGCCGAACGGGCGCTCTATCGGATCGAAGGCCCGTTTGACATCGTGTACATGGACCCGCCGTACGCGGATGAGATTCCGCTGCAAATCTTCCGGCTCTTACTCGAGCGCGAATTGCTTGCGCCCGGCTCGCTCGTGATTTATGAACATGCTGCGAAGCGAATTCTTCCCGGCGTACCGGGGTATCGCTCTACGCGCGAAGAAGTGTACGGCGATGTCGCGTTGGCATTTTTCTCAACGGCCGGAGGCTCGTGAATAACGGCTCCCGTCCGCATAGCGCGCGGGCAATTTATCCCGGATCGTTCGACCCACCCACGAACGGTCACCTCGACGTCATCGAACGCGCCGCCGGCGTTTTCGGTGAGCTCATCGTCGCCGTCGTCGTCAATCCACAGAAGCGCAATCCCATGTTCGACCTCGAAGATCGAACCGCCATGCTCGAAGAGTGCGTGGCGCATCTTAAGAACGTGCGGGTCACGCATTTCCGGGGGCTGCTTGCCGACTACGTCCGCGCCCAAGAGGCGGACGTGATCGTGAAGGGGTTACGCGTCGTTTCGGATTTCGAAAGCGAAATGTCCACGGCGCTTATGAATCGCTCGCTTGCCAATGTCGATACGCTCTTCCTGATGTCGGACGCAAAATATTCCTTCGTCAGTTCGAGCATGGTCAAAGAAGTGTTTTTCCTCGGTGGCGAGGTCGCTACGTTCGTGCCGGAACCGGTGCTGCGTGTCATGGCGACCAAACGTGCCGGTTTGCACTCGTCGTAACGGAGGGTTGTCATGTCGGTTTATCGCGTTCTGGACAAACTCGAAACCTACGTTCATGAAGGCACGTGGTTGCCTGCGGGATATCGCGTTCTATCAGAAGAGCGGCTGGTCGAATTCGTCGAGAAGGTACGCGCAACGCTGCCCGAAGAGGTCGGCCGCGCGAAGATCATCGCGAAAGATCAGGAGCGCGTTATGCGCGCCGCACAAGAAAAAGCCGACGCAATCGTCGAGCAAGCCGCAACGGTGCATGGAGAACTCGTCGATCAAAACGAGATCGTCCAGCGCGCGCGCACGACCGCCGAAGTGGTGTTGCGAGAAGCGGAAGAACGCGCGCGCAAGATTCGCGAAGGGGCCGACCACTATGCCGCGCAGGTTCTGGGCGAATTGGAAGGCCGCTTGGGATCGGCGCTCGCATCGGTGCAAAAAGGCCGCCAGACGTTAAATCGCACACAAGCCCAAGCGTCGGCTCCCGCATCGGGCCCGCTCGCCGATGCCGCAGCCAAGAGCAAGCGTGCGGCGTTCGATCTGCAGGCGCCCGAAGGTGCGTCGGTTCTTGAGTCGGCCGAGGCGGTAAACGTCTAGGAGTTTGTCTTAGGCGAGCGGCTCGACCGGTATCGCGAACCTGACGACCACGGTTAGCGGCGTCCCGGTGAGGGTGGCGATCGTGCAACTCACGTTTGCGCGCCGTAGCGCCCGTTCGTCGCAGATGATCGAAATCGTGATGAGGCCGGCTTGGATCGCGACACTGTGCGCGCAGCGATCTCTTCGCGTCATGACGTTGAGATCGTGAGCGGGACGATGGTCGAGCTTACAACCCACCGCCGCTTCTCCCGCAAATTTCAGCGGCGCGAGCGGCGCGACGTCGACGCGCTTGCCGTCGACGGAAAGTGCGATCGGATGGTCGAGCGCGATGATGCTCCGGTCGTATCCGGTGAAGTCCGAAAACGGCCCATCCCGCTCGATAGTCGCAACGCTGACGCACCAGGCGCGTAGCGCCGATTCGTCCTC
>JBDTFK010000082.1:0-7344 GCA_039937995.1 Vulcanimicrobiaceae bacterium
TCTGGGCGAGGGGCCCCGGGGGACGCTCACCAAGCAGGCGATTACGCGTCTCGACCTAGCTGCCGGGCGCGAACCACAAGTGTTTACGGCGGGCGTCAAAGAGATCTGGCAATGCTCGCCAGGATCGGTAGCAGCGGGCAGCGTCATCCACACGCTGGGCTATCCGCTGCCGAGTGACACCTTTGGTGGGGGTTTCATTTATGGCATGGCTAATGACATTCTTGACGTCGGGTTGGTCACTGGACTTGATTGCAAAGATCCAACGACGGATCCACATAACGAGTTTCAACGCCTTAAGGCGCATCCGGTCGTACGAAAGATGCTCGGCGGTGCGCAGCTATTGCGTTACGGCGCAAAAGCGATACCCGAAGGAGGGCTTTTCGCGATGCCGCGATTCTATGGCGATGGCCTAATGATCGTCGGCGACTCCGCGGGTTTCTTAAACGGCACGCGCCTTAAGGGAATCCATCTCGGCATGAAGTCGGGGATGCTCGCGGCCGAGGCGGCGTGGCAAGCCCTGCAAGTCGAGAAGTACGACGCACAGCAGTTGTCTTCATACGAGCGTGCGTTCACGGGGTCGTGGGCGTACGAGGAGCTCTATGCCGCCCGCAATTTCCATCAGGGCTTCAAAGGCGGCCTCTATGTTGGCGTGGTCAACGCTGCTCTCGGCATGCTCGCGGCAGGGCGGGGTTTCGGCGTCAGCGAGCGCCTCCCGGGCGAAGCCGGGTACGAGCGCATGGAAAAGCGCGGATGGAAACCCAAAGAGTCACCGCGGGCGTTCATCGACAACGTGGTAACGTTTGACAAGCTTACCGATGTGTACAACAGCGGCACGATGCATGAAGAAGATCAGCCCTGCCATCTCCACGTCACGGATACGAATATCTGCCGTGATCGATGTACGGTTGAATACAATAACCCTTGTCAGTACTACTGTCCGGCGGCCGTGTACGAACCGCTTTTCGAAAAGAAGGAGGATGGTCACTTTGAAGGGCGATTACAAATCAACTTCACCAACTGCGTGCATTGCAAGACCTGCGACATTATGGATCCGTACCAAAATATCACGTTCGTTCCGCCCCAGGGCGGCGACGGTCCCGTGTTCACTGGACTTTAGCCTTAAAGAAATCGCGCCGAGCACAGGCCGGCCGCTGCGGATGTCCACATCGATCGCGAAGCAGGGGCGTGCGGACAAGGCGATCAATGCCGCGCACTGCACCGCACCGATTCCGGCGTTTCCTACGCAACTGGCCTTCGTGGCATTTTCGTAAACCCCCAACATGCGCCCGTGCGCGCGGCCTCTTTCCTCGTCTCGGCCCATCACACTAACCGCACACTAACGAGTCAGCACCAGCCGACACGCGATGAGCGAGAAGCTAGACAGGACGGCACTTTTCGCGATTCGTCGCTACCCGAAAGACAGCTATGGCGAGACCTACACGCTCCCGCCAAGATTAGTATTCGACTCGGACCAACTCGGACTAATCACCGCTCGCCTTGCGTCCTGATTCGACGATCCGGTCGAGCAGCGATGCGGCTGCTTCAGCAATCGCCGGTGGGCCGTGAACTGCGCGAGCATCAACCGAGCGGGGCTTCCAATGGAATCGGACACTTCCCGAATAAAACGAGTGCTAAGCACCGTACTCATCGGGAAAGCGCTGCTAATTCGTGGGCGCGTTATCGGCGGTTGCCAAACGGTTGCCGTCAATGGCAACCATCGGCGACTTTCGGTAACCAAACGCAACGAGGAAACATAGGTTTCATGCGGCTTTCCGCCCGTCGGCAACTCTCAGTAACCCCCCGCAGGCGGCATCGAATCCCGCTGGGGCTACCAATTTCGCCCTTATTCCATAAGGGTTTTTTCGCGGCAAGGCGTCGTCCTCTTCCGAATCTCTCCCAATCCGCCTAGCCGACGAGCCGCTCGAATGCGGCTGTGGCGTCGGCGTCACGCTCGCGATAGATGTGCAAGTAGCGTTCGACGGTGATCCCGAGCTGGCATGGCCGAGACGTTGACTTACAACTTCGATTGGGACCCTAGCCTGCGCGAGCAGACTTGCGTTGGTATCACGCAGGTCGTGCAGCGTTATGCGTGTGACCCCGGCGCGAGTGATTTAATCGCGCACCGCTCTTCCGAAGTTCCACGGATTGATAGGCTCGCCGTTCCCGTGCGCAACGACGAGATCGCCGTCTTTGTACCCGGCTCCAGCGAAGAGACGCTCCTTCGCTTGCGTCGCCTTGTGCGTATGCAGGATCGAGCAAAGCGTTTCCGAGATGGAGATCGTTCTGCTCCGGTCGTTCTTCGGTGCCTTGAATCGGAGCGTTTCCGTAACTGATCGCTCCATAGTGACGGACTTGGCGTCGAAATGTACGTCGTTCCAGCGAAGTGCAAGAATCTCGCCCCTTCTGCATCCTATGTATGCAGCGAATGATACCGCTGGATAGAACCAGGGATGCGAACTAAGATACCTCCGCTTTTTCGAACGCGAGGTGGGCGTCTTGGCTTCGTCGAGAAGCGTTTGGAGTTCGTCCTTCGTTAACGCGAGAGGCTTCGGCCTGGTCGCCTTTGGTAGATCATCTTCTCCGACGAGAAGCGCGACATTTCGAGAAAGCACTTCCCTTCGCACGCCCCAATTAAGGACGTTACGAAAGAGTTCGTGCGCGTGAGAATCGTCTTTGCAGACACCTTTCGTCCGTCACGTCCGTTCGTTCGCCAATCCGAATACGCATCGGTGAGATGGAACGGTTTTAAGTCGCGGCTTTTCCCAGGATTTCGCGCTCAATTTTGAGCTTTTTCACTTCCTTACGAAGCTTCGCGAGTTCCTCGCATTCGACCGATGTCAGGCCGTCAGTAAATCCTGGACTGCGATGCAAGTCTCCCGCGTTCTGGATCGCGCCTAAACCGTTAACACTACTTTGAACAATGTAACAGTCGTAAGAACCCCTAAATCCTTAACAATACCTTCAACAATGTAACGGTCGTAAGACAGAGGTGGCCTCGGTTAGTCGGACAGCCCGCTAAGTGGTGATTCTGCGCACCGCGGGTCGAAAGATCCCGCAAGGAGCAGACATCTTGAAAAGACGAGCCCGCCGAAACCACTCGGCAGCATTCAAAGCGAAAGTGGCGATCGCGGCCATCAAGGGCGACCAGACGGTCGCGGAGTTGGGCCAGCGTTTCGACCTTCATCCGAACCAGGTTACGCAATGGAAAACGCAGTTGCTTGAATCCGCCGCCGGCGTCTTCGATGCGGGAAGCGCGAAGGTCGATCACGGCCCTGACATCAGGGAACTTCATGCGAAGATCGGCCAGTTGGCGTTGGAGAATGATTTTTTCGAACGCGCGCTCGGTCGCGTCGACGATGCGAGCGCAAGACGATGATCGACCGCGACCACGCCTTGCCTGTCACGCACCAAGCGGCATTGCTGCAAATATCCCGTGGTTCGGTGTACTACATCGAAGCGCCGACTTCGAGGGCGGATCTCGAGCTGATGCGGGAGATTGATCGGCTGCATTTGGACTATCCGTTTGCGGGCGCGCGTATGCTGCGCGACATGCTCTGCCAGAAGGGCTTTCGCATTGGCCGACGGCACGTGGCCACGATCATGCGCCGCATGGGGATAGAAGCGCTGTATCGCAAGAAATTGACGAGCAAACGCAATCCGGAGCATCCGGTCTTTCCGTATCTGCTGCGCAATCTGATGATCGAGCGACCGAACCATGTTTGGGCGGCGGACATCACCTACATCCCGATGCGTCACGGATTTCTCTATCTCTTTGCCGTTCTCGACTGGGCAACGCGCCGCGTGTTGTCGTGGCGGCTTTCGAACACCTTGACGACCGACTTCTGCATCGAAGCCGTGCGCGAAGCGATCGAGACGTACGGACGACCGGAGATTTTCAACACCGATCAAGGCTCGCAATTCACCGACAAGGATTTCGTTGCGTTGATCCGCGACGAGCACGGCGTCGCGCTCAGCATGGACGGCAAAGGCGCGTGGCGCGACAACGTGTTTGTCGAGCGCTTCTGGCGCACGCTCAAATACGAGGAAGTCTATCTGCACGCGTACGAGAGCGTCTCCGAGGCGAAGGCCGGAATTGCCCGGCACATCGCGTTCTACAACGGCTTGCGGCCGCACTCGTCGCTCGACGGGCGCACACCGGATGCCGTATACTTCACTTCGGTCGCAGACGCGGCTGCCTAACTCTGCAGAACCATCCACTTATCGTAAGCCGATCCGCTGTTCAAAAAACCGGCGCCACCTCTGCCTTTGTTTGTAGGCTTCAGTCGCTCGAGAGCTTGTAAAATTGCGGTCTTCCCTGATTCATTCTTGCCGACCAGCGCGGTAATGGGGTCTATCCCAAACCAGCCTGAGTCCTCAATGCATCGAAAATTCCGCACGTGCGCTCTCTTTAGAATCATGTTCTCTCGTCTCCCGGCGACAAAAAAGAACCTCGGTCAGCAACGGATTGGCAATCTAAGGCGTTAGACCAAGGTCTAGGCGATCACCAAGGGCATTCGTGGGACCAGTTTTGCGATCTTCTTCGCGTTCCGTAGTCTTTAAGCGCCACTATAAATTCGCCGCTCTTTTGTTAACGGAGTCTGTGCAGCCGAAATGCCTCGCCTATTTGGTCTGCTGCCGCCTGCTGCATGTCGTCGATAACATGCGTATGTATATCCGCCGTAATGGCGGTCGTCGTGTGGCCGAGCATTTCGCTGACAATCTTCATTGGGATTCGGGCTCCGAGAGCAATGGTCGCGAAGCTATGACGCAAACCCGAGGCGCGCGCCTTCTGCCGCGATTTCTTCGACTGGTACAACAATCAACATCGCGCCTGACATTCAGCAATTCGCTAGAAGCATGGAAGAGCGCCGTGCTGATGAAGGCGTGTTCGTCACCACGAGCGACTTCACTGGGCCAGCCATGGAGTCAGTCAGGCGCCTTCACAAAAAAATTGTCCTCATCAACGGCCAGAGACTTGCGGAAATCATGTTTGAGCTAGGCGTCGGTGTGACGACAGAAAGCATAATACACCTCAAGCGACTGGACTTAGACTTCTTCACGCCATAGCGCCCGGCTCATCGCGTGACGCATTTCCCACGTTCGGACCGTTCCGCTTCGGCACGGTGAACAGTCAGTATTCTATCCATCAATCACCACGGTCCGACGCTGCTTGGGTCCTCCCCCGGTTTTTATCCCGCGGGCGCTCCAAAAATCGCGGCTTGGCGGAGGCACGGCTCGACGAAGCGAAAAAAAGAAGGCGCCGATTCGGAAGAGACTTTTTAAGAGTTGGCTGCATATTGGCTGCTTATCGGGTGGATAAGGCGGCCATTTACCAGGGTCACAGGGGGAACCCGAAAGCGCGAAAAACCCTTATTCTATGGACGTTTTAGCGCATTCCGTGGACGGGTATGGAAACGACTTTTTGAGCCTGTTAATCAACGGGTCGCTGGTTCGAGTCCAGCACCCGGAGCCATATCAAAAACCGCAGAAGCTCTGTTCTGCGGTTTTTCCTTGTGTTTTTACTGCGTTTCCTCGGTGCTGGACTCTCGTCCGAGCGTCAGCTGCTCTACCAACTGAGCTAACTAGGACATTCGGGACCTGTTAATTTTTCTCGGTTCGTGCGAGAAACTCACCCAGCGACTGGTTGGGTCAGGGCTCGTAATGGACAAACCGGACTCTCGGTATCTCATTGCGCGGAGCTGGTATTGACTTCGGAGCCAGATTCTCGGACCTACTCAGCAACGAGATGTACTTGCATCGCTCCCGGATGTTCGCGAGCGCGACGACGTGACGGATGGTTGTCGTGGCTCGCACACGTGATCATTTCCGCAAGCGGCATGGCGTCGGGCGGCCGCATATTGCACCACTTGCACAACCACATCGGCGACAGCCGCGCGACGATCGTCTTCGTAGGCTATCAAAGCGTCGGAACGTTCGGATACATTCTCACGCACAATCCGCACACCGTCAGACTCTACGGCGATTCGCTCCCCGTGCGCGCAAAGATCGCGGAACTCAAAGGTTTCAGCGCGCACGCCGATCGCCACGACCTACAACGCTGGCTGGGAACGTGTACCACGAAACCGCACCTCTATGCCGTCCACGGTGAAGCGCCGTCGGCCGCAGCCCTTGTAACGATGGGCGATACTGCGTTCGGATGGAAAGCCATCGCCGAACGCGGTACAACGGTTGCGTTTTAACGAAGCTCTTCGGTCGATCGCTTCTATCGCGTAACCGCGACGGTGGTGCCTGGGTTTTCTATGCGCGCGATCAGCTTGCCGCTGGGATACGCCAACTCGAAAACGGTTGATGGGTGTTGCTGGGTCTCGGAGTCGCCGACGAACAGGCGCGTTCCGTTTCGGCTAAGCGCCAATCCTTCAGCGGAAACAAAGCGGCCACTGCCGATCGACTGGGCTCGGGTCTTCGAGCCCGGCGCGAAAACGTCGATCTCGGGAATGCACGACGAGACAGTGCAGACCTCGTTAGCTACGAGCAAGTTTCCTGTGGTGTCGAACGTGACACCGCCCACAATGAGCAGTCCCTTTAACCCAAGACGCGTACCCTGCGTTGATCCGGGCTTGAACTCTTCAACGTCGGAGGTTCCCTCGACGGCGACAAAGAGGTCTCCCTTCGCATCGGTTGTCATGAAACCGGCGAAGGTAGCGCTCAACGTCCGCGAGATTACCGAACTGTGCGGCGGGAAAACGACGACCTGTCCGGCTCCGAAGGCGCCGCCCACGATTTCGGAAACGTACACCGTATCATCGGGACCGACGGTAACGCCGGTCGGCGCGTCCATGCTATTCGTTCCGGTAGAAAAGCTCGCAATCGGCGCTCCGGTGTAGGGCGGTGCGTACTCTACGACGGTGTTGTTCGGCCCCGCGGTATCGAAGAGATTCCCCGCCCGGTCTAGTGTGACCGCGCCGGATCCCGAAAGCCCTTTTGAGATCGTAGCGATTTGACGCGTTCCGCCGAACTCCGGGAAGACATTGATTTGCGGCTTATCGCCGCCGCCAACGAAGAGCAAGCCCGCTGCTGCGGCGTCACTTTGCATCGGTGCATTGCTCGATACCAGCGACGATTGCGCGCCAAACCGTGCGGCGGTGTTCGTAGGCATAACCGACGAACCCCCGCTACTACAATCGGCAAGCGCGAAGATGGTTGCGACGGTACCGAGTGTCGCAAAAACTCGAACGAAAGAGCGCATGTGTTAGAATCCTCTGGTTTCCGTTTAACGGGAGTCACGGTAGCGCGAATGTCGTTAGGGCGACGATCACCCTGTAAGAGACGGGGACCCGGCTCAGCATGTTCGCACCGCGAACTCTTCTGACTCGTAAGAGCTCC
>JBDTFK010000083.1:0-8660 GCA_039937995.1 Vulcanimicrobiaceae bacterium
AGTACGAAACGTGGGGAGAGTTTGAGGAACTTGCGGTGACCAGTTTGAATGCGACGAAGAAAAATGCGCTCGTTCGTCTCTGCGCCGACCTGCAAGTGCCGCGCGAGGCGGTTCTTGCCGTCGGCGATTCGAGAAACGACGTGCCGATGCTGCGCTGGGCGGGCATTGGTGTCGCCATGGGCAACGCTTTACCCGAAGTGCAATCCGCCGTTGCCTACGTGAGCGCACCGAACACCGAGGACGGAGTTGCGCAGACCATCAGGCGATTCGTTCTCGATCCGCTCGAAGAAGAAGAGAAAAGCGCTTAAATGCAGCAATCACCGTCCGCCGGATACGAAGCACGCTTGCGCGAGATTCTCAGTGACGGCGATTGGGAGACGTTGCGCGAGTTCTCGCGCAGTGAAAATCAAATTCCCGACGAGTTGTACGAAAAAGACCGGCACTTCTGGGAAGTGCTCTTGCACAAACTCATCTGTAACCGCCTCGACATGCTTGCGCAACACGAGACGGCGCGCACCTGGCTCACCGAGCGTGGGTATTCAACCGATCTCGGCGGATACTGACCTGATCGTCCGGGTTTTGGCCTTCGCCCGCGCGCGCGAGCTGCTCGGCGCGCACGAACTCACCTACGCCGCCGAACCGGGTGCGTCGCTCGGCGAGGTTTGGCTGGCTCTCGTTGATCGTCACCCCCGGCTTGCAGAATTGCGCGGCGTTACGCGCTTTGCGCGAAACGGCCGGCTCGCAGAAGGCTTCGAGCGGATCGAAGATGGAGATGAAATCGCACTGCTTCCGCCGGTGGGCGGCGGTTAGGCTAGCGAAGTGTTTGCGATCGTCCGGGAACCGATCGATCCGCGCGCGCTCGAGGCGGGCGTTGCCGATGCCTCGTACGGGGGAATCGTGACGTTTTTGGGCGTCGTGCGCAACCGTGCAAACGACGGCGAGACGGTAACGGGTCTCTCGTACGAGGCGTACGCGCCGATGGCTCTCGATGAATTCCGCTCTATTGCCGCCGAGGCTTCGGAGCGTTTCGGTGAAGTTTCTCTCGCAATAGTGCATCGCGTGGGCGATTTAGCTGTAGGCGAGATTGCGGTGGCGGTCGTCGCCGGAGCGCGCCGGCGCGGCGTTGCGTTCGACGCATGTTCGTTTGCGATCGACGCGCTCAAAGCGCGCGCGCCGATTTGGAAAAAGGAACGTTACGCCGGCGGCACCGGTACTTGGGTCTCCAATGAACGTTGACTTGTTTCGCGCATCGGGGAAAAACAACGAGGTCGCGGTACTCTTCTACGCCCCCCGGCGCGCGCGCGGCGTTTCCATTGTCGCCGGTCACGGCTATTCATCGAGCAAACACAATCTCGACGCACTCTGCGCGTTTCTCGCTAGCCATGGCTTCGGCGTGTACAGCTTCGACTTTCCGGGTCATAAATTGGGGGCGAGCGGTGGAATGTTGCGCGGCGTTGAGGACTGCATCGATGCGATGGACGCGGTCGTGTCGTACGTGCGCGCGCGTCAAGCGGATCCCGTCCTTACCCTCGGGCACAGCATGGGTGCGATGACGGCTCTTTTTACGGCCGCACGCGACCCGGACATCGCGGGAACCGTCGCAATCGCCACCGGGTTTGGCCGGCCGACGGCGATCGCGGCGCTTCAGGCGGCCGGGGCGACGGATTTTCGCTCCTCGTATGTCGACGGCGTCGATCTTCCGACGCTCGTGCGCGATGCCGGCGATTGGTACGAGCGTTTGCTTGGGAAGCTCGCGGGGCGGCCGCAGTTGTACGTTGCGGCGTCCCGCGACGCAATGGTGAACGCGCGGAGCGTCCAAGAACTCTACGACAGGGCTCCCGAACCCAAGACGTTCGTCACGATCGAAAGCGATCATACATACGCCGGCGAAAACGCCCGCGGTGAGGTTTTGCAGTGGCTAAACCGGTTATACCCGCGCGCCTGAGCGTCAGAGGAGGCAGTGTGCTGCGCCGCTACAGCCGGCATTTGCTCATCCCGGAAGTCGGCGTTGCGGGGCAAGAGCGCTTAGCCGCTGCGCGCGTCTTGGTCATCGGGTCCGGCGGACTCGGATCCCCCGTACTGCAGTATCTCGCTGCTGCGGGAATCGGACGGATCGGCGTCATGGACGACGACGTCGTCGATGAAACAAATCTGCAACGTCAAACGATATTTGCGACCTCCGACATCGGCCGGCGGAAAACCGAGGTTGCGGCGGAGTTTTTGCGGGCGCTCAATCCGGCCGTTGCGATCGACGCTATTCCGATGCGGTTCGATGAAAGCAACGCAATCGATTTAGTGCGGCTCTACGACGTCGTTGTCGATTGCACCGACCGCTTTCCGACCCGGTATCTCATCAACGACGCGTGCGTTCTCGAAGGCAAACCCGACGTGTACGGCTCGATCTTTCGTTTCGACGGGCAGGTGAGCGTTTTCGGACACGCGGGCGGCCCGTGCTATCGTTGCCTGTATCCACAAGCTCCGCCCGCCGGCTCGGTTCCAACGTGCGCCGAAGGTGGGGTGCTCGGCGTTCTGCCCGGCATCGTCGGGGCATGGCAGGCAAACGAAGCGCTGAAAATCGTCCTTGGAATCGGCGATGTGTTGGCAGGCCGGCTTTTGCTCGTCGATGCGCTGAGTGCGCAGACGCGCGAGATCGGCTTCGAACGCGATCCGAATTGTGCGCTCTGCGGGGCGCATCCGTCGATCGTGCAGGCGCTCGTTTCCGATGATGAGGAGCCCGTGGACCCGGGTGAACTCGACGCCGCCGATCTCGACGCCGAACTCGAAGATGCAATCCTACTGGACGTTCGCGAGCCGCACGAACTCGCTCTGGGAGTCCTCGAGGGCGCGCTTGCGATTCCGGCATCGCAACTGGAAACGCGCTTGCATGAACTCGACAGCGCGCGGCGCTACGTTGTGGCGTGTCGCGTCGGCTCGAAATCGCGGTGGGCCGCGCAGCGACTGCGTGACGCGGGGTTTACGCGGGTACGACACCTGAGCGGCGGATTGCTCGCCTACGCAGCGAGCCGCCCCGGCTTCGAATTTCTCTAATGCGATACAAACCGTTTGCAGCGACGGGCGTGCAGCTTCCCGTCATCGGGCAGGGCACCTGGGATGTTCCCGAGCATGGAGCGCGTCTCGATGAATGGCAACGCGCGCTCAAGCGGGGCATCGAGCTCGGAATGACGCACATCGATACGGCGGAAATGTACGGGTCGGGTTCCGTTGAGGAATTGCTCGGCGAGGCGATCCGCGGTATCCCCCGCGATTCGTTCTTCATTACGGGCAAAGTGCTTCCGAGCAACGCGAGTTTCGACGGAACGATCCGCGCGTGCGACCGCACTTTGAAGCGGCTGCGCATCGACCATCTCGATGCCTATCTGCTGCATTGGCCAAGCGGCGTGCCGCTTGAGGAAACGATGAACGCGCTTGCATCGCTCGTGCGCACCGGAAAGACGCGCTTCGTCGGCGTCAGCAATTTCGACGTCGAGGACATGCTCGAGGCCAAAGCGTTGCTCGGGTCCGTCCCGCTCGCGTGCAATCAAGTGCTCTATCATTTGCACGAGCGCGGGATCGAGCACCGGCTCGTTCCCGCCGCGCGCGAAGCGGACGTTGCGGTCGTTGCCTATACCCCATTTGGACGTGGACGTTTTCCGCGAGCGGCGAATGTCGGCGACGTTCTCGAGCGCATTGCAACGAAGCACGCGGCGACGGCGCGTCAGGTCATTCTGGCATTTCTTACGCGAGAATCCAACGTATTCACGATTCCAAAAGCGTCGCACGTGAAGCACGTCGAGGAAAATGCGGGCGCGGGCGATCTCATTTTGGACGACACCGATGTCGCCTCAATCGACGCCGCATTCCCGGTCGGTCGAGAACGGCCCCTTGCAACGCTCTGAACCCGCTTCGCTCAAGGATTTCATCGTCGCGCGCGCCCGCGAACTCGGCGTCTCCAGCGTTCGATTCGCGCCGGCGTTTATCGATGATGCTTCGCGCGAGCGAATGAAGCAAGCGTTCGCGCGCGGAGACTTCGCGACGTGGAGTTACGACGAGCGTTACGCCGCGGACGCATCGGACCCGGCGCACGTTCTTGCCGGCGCGCGTACGGTGGTCTGCTTTGCGTTCCCGTATGCAACTGAGCTTCCCGCGCGGGCGCCGCTGCAGGGGCGCGTATCGAATTACGCCTGGTCGCAGGACTACCATCGTCGCGTGCGAGCCGTTCTCGCCGAGCTGGCCGCCGACATTGATGCTCGCGCGGGGGCGTCCGTCACGGCGATCGCCTGCGACACGAAGCCGATTGCCGAGCGGGCTTTCGCGGCGCGCTCCGGCCTTGGATGGATCGGCAAACACACGAATCTCATTTCGCCGCAAGCGGGCTCGTTCATATTTCTGGGCGAGATCGTTACCACGCTCGATTTCGATGCGGACGCTCCGGTGCGTAAGACCTGCGGAAGTTGCGCGCGCTGCGTTGACGCCTGCCCGACCGGGGCGCTACGCGGAGACTATACGATCGACGCGACCCGTTGCATTGCCGATCTGACGCAACGTACCGACGCAATCCCGCGCGAGATGCGGGCACTAATCGGCGATTGGATTTGGGGTTGCGATATTTGCCAAATCGTTTGCCCGCCAACCGCCCGTGCCGGACTCCAGGGAGATGCGAGCGCACAACCGCGCGACGGTGAGAGCGCGGCGCCGTCGCTCGTTGCGCTCCTGCGTTTGCGCAGCGGCGAATTCAAGCGCCGCTTTGCGCCCACGGCAATGGGCTGGCGGGGCGCCGCCGTGCTGCGTCGCAACGCTGCAGTCGCTCTGGGCAACGCGCTCGACCGCTCGGCCATCGCTCCGCTCGCGCAATCGTTACGCGAAGACCCGCATCCGATGGTGCGCGCGCATGCGGCGTGGGCACTTGGGAGAATAGGGGCGCCAAGGGCACGCGAAGCACTGAGAAAATCCTTAGAAACCGAAAGCGACGCAAGCGTAGGCGAGGAGATTCGCGCGGCACTGGAACCCCGGCTCGCTTCGACGTCGTTAGGCGGAGCATGAAGGGTCCATTCCTCGCCTTGGCCGTCGCCGCGCTCGCCTTCGCACCGGTAGCCACGATCGGAGGCGACGATCTCCTCGGCCGAGCCGCCGCGCTCAATCCGAATTTGCGGTCGTATACCGCAACGCTCCACGCGCACGTCGTGTTGACGTCGTTTCCGTTTATTTCAACCGATCTGACCGGAACGTATTACCACAAGGATCCGGATAAGGACAAGCTCGATATTACGAGTGGCTTGCCCGGAATCGCGAAACAATTTAGCAAACTCTATCCGCACATCGTGAATCCGCCGCAGTGGCCGGCCGCGTTCGCGGTAACCAAGGGTGACGACGACGGAACGCTCACGACGTACGCGTTGGTACCGCGCAAGCGTGGGAACATCGCACGTATCGACGCGAGCATAAACGACAAAGACGCGACGGTGACGTCGATGGCGTGGCACTACTACAACGGCGGAACGGCGACGATGAGAAACGCGTATTCCAAAATTGGCGGCGACGTCGTGGTGACGTCGCAGTCGGGCACCGTCGACGAACCGGGCTATAAAGGGAACGTGACCTCGACCCTCGATGGATACACCATGAACCCAAAGCTCGCGGATTCGATTTTCGAGCAACCGTAGTGACCACGGTCGATCTGACGAACGCGCTTCTTGCCGATTCATTCAATCGGCCGATCACCTATTTACGCGTGTCCGTAACCGACAAATGTAATCTGCGGTGCGTGTATTGCATGCCGGAATCGGGATTGCCGTGGCTGCACCGCAACGAACTGCTGAGCTATGAAGAGATTGTCGACATCGTACGGGCGGCGGCATCGACGGGCGTGGGCAGCATTCGGCTCACCGGCGGCGAGCCGCTGGTGCGTCGCGATCTCCATCGTCTCGTGGAGGGCATCGCGGCAATCGACGGTATCGAAGACATCTCGCTTTCAACCAACGCCCTATTGCTGGAGGAACAACTCGAAGATCTCGTCCGTGCGGGCCTTAAAAGGGTCAATGTTTCGCTCGACACTTTGCGGCCGGATCGTTTTGAAGCAATCGCAAGGCGACCAGGCCTCGATAGAGTTTTGCGCGGTATCGATGCTGCAATCGATGCGGGCCTCGCGCCGATAAAACTCAACTGCGTCGTGATGCGTGGCCAAAACGACGATGAATTGAAGGCCTTCGCCGAACTGACGAAAACGCGCGAGCTGTTCGTACGTTTCATCGAAGTTATGCCCGTTCACGAAAATCTCGAACTCCAGCGTGACGCCTACATTTCGTCCGACGAAATCCTCGAGCGCCTCGGCTCGGTCGGCGAGCTGGATGCGGTTGACGGGCCACCGGGAAACGGCCCCGCGCGCTATTTTTCTTACCCCGGCGCGCGCGGCGCCGTCGGTGTCATAAGTCCACTTTCGCACGATTATTGCGAGCGCTGCAATCGCGTCCGCCTTACGGCCGACGGCCGCCTGAGGCTATGTCTCTTCGGCGAAGCCCATATCGATCTGCGAACCCCCCTGCGCGCTGGCGCCTCGACAGAGGAAATCGCCGAAATCTTCCGATCCTCGATGACCATCAAACCCGAGCGCCATCACCTAAAGCTCGGCGAAGCTTCGTCCCGCATGCGGGCTTTCAGCGAAATCGGCGGCTAGCAGCACTCAGCGGGTGCGGCGGAGGGGCTCGGAAAGGCGGGCGGCGCAGGCACGAAAGCGAAGCTCATGGGCCGGATTAAGGCCGTCGGCGTCACGAACTGGGCAACAGCGCCGTTGGGGTCATAAAGGGGGGCTACTCGTGGAGGAGGTCTACCTCGCAACCCAATCAACCGTCGGGGCGCAGGTTCGCGTCGAGACGCTCGTTCGGGAGTATCAAACGAAGCTCGCACGTTACTTGCGGCGGATGGTCGGCGATAGCGAAGTCGCGCTCGATCTGACCCAGGATGTGTTCTTCGCCGCGTACCGGACACTGCGCAACGATCCGGATCGCCCGCTGACCGCCGGTTGGCTTTATAAAACCGCAACCAACAGCGCGATCTCGCATCTCCGGCGCAAGAAAATCATTCGCATGCTGCCGCTGGATCGAGATCACGACGTACGTTCGTGGCGCATCGACGAACAGTCGGCAGCCTCCGTCGATTTGCAGGCAGCAATTTCGCGCCTGCCGGCAGATCAAGCCTCGGCGGTATTGCTCACGAGTTACGCGGGTTACACTTCGCAAGAAGCCGCTACGCTGCTCGGGACGTCGTCCGATGCCGTGCGTCAACGCGTATGTCGCGCCATGAAGACGTTGCGGTCGATCATGACGGAGAAATAAGTGTCTAACGCGTGCCAACGTGCAGAGGTGCTGGCCGGCGCAATCGCGCTACATGAGGCCGGAGATCTCGAACGAAAAGAATACCGCAGCCACATCGCGGCGTGTTCGTCGTGCCTCGACGGACTCGGCGGCGAAATCGGCATCGAGCGGATCATGGAAACCGTGCAGGAAGCGCGCGACGCTGAAACGTGGAAGCCCGCAATTGCGTCGATTCACTCCAAGAACGAACGCCGCTCGCGCGCCTTCATGCAATTCGGGTTTTCCGCGGCGGGTATTGCAATCGTCGCCTCGCTCGCGGTTCACGCGCTGGTGGCCTCGAGCTTCGGCCGCATCGCCGCTACGCCGAGTAATCCGATCGTCCTCGACTACGACGGCACGCGCATTACGCTCGAACGTCGCGCGCCCGCTCGCCCGAGCAAGCCGCACGCGGCGTCGGCGCACCTCGTCGTGGTTCACAACGTCATCACGCTCAAGTCGCCGCCTGCGCTCGCCGAACGCACCGGATCCGCGCATGCCCCGAATGCGGAGATGAAGAGCACGACAACGGTGGTTGCCCAGGCCGCGCCGGATTCCGCACAAGGAACCGTGGCGTCCGACGTCCCGATTTGGCGACGCGGCGAACCGTTGCCGCTAGCGCATCCGCCGTCCGAAAAAATCGACCCCGCTCCGTTAAAACTCGAAGGGCGCGCGGAGTCGATCTCGCTCGCGCCGAGCCTTTCGATTCGCGACGTCGCGCCTCTGGGAGGCGAAACCTCGATCAATCCGCAGCCGCCGATGATCGCCTACAGCGAGGGTGCCGAAGGCACGACGGCGTTCGCCGTGAGCGTTGACGAGCGAGGATTGCCGACGAAGTGCGCGATCACGCAGTCGTCCGGCAGTCTTGTGCTCGACGAAGCCGTGTGCAAAGCGGCGATGAAAGCTCGTTTTTCGCCGCGCATGGTGAACGGACGCGCGGTTCCGAGCATCTACCGCGACGCTTTCACGTTCCGCAATTCCGTCAACAACGATGGTCTCCCGGAATAGGCTTTGGGAGCGACCGGTTAGTCCACGGATTTTCTGAAGAACGCAAACATTTTGTCGGCTTCGGGCATAATGCGGAATTCCTCGAATCCCCAGCTCTTGGCTTGCGAGATCGCGCGCGCATTGCTCATCGAGATCAGGAACGTCAACGTCTTCACCTTGCGTTTGATCGCGGTTCGTTGAACCTCGCCGACCAACTCTCCGCCGACTTCCGCGGGAGCGTTTGGGCGCAAACGCAGGCCTTCCATCATGGCGATATCCGTGCCGTTCGCGGCCTCGGGATCGTCGTATCCCAGGGGTAGTTTGAAGACG